>DASYES010000235.1:0-4841 GCA_036498885.1 Pseudonocardia sp. | reverse complement strand
CGTGGACAGTGGTCCGTACCGGATCGCGCGCACGCTCTCGATGGCGGCGGCGAGCGTGGTCGTCTGCCGGGCGGCAGGCTGCAGGTGTGACGGCTCCAGGAGCAGGCGGCCGAGCTCCTGGAGGTCCGCCCCATCACCGGGTCGAGGAGTGTCGAGCTGCCGCAAGAGCCGCGTGGCCTGCCCGGTGAGCCGGTACGCCTTCCCGGGACGGCCCTCGCTCCGCTCGCTGTGCACCTCGTGGACGAGCTGCCAGTTCACGAGCGCCTGCAGCCGAGTCCGCAGCCCCTTGCCTCCCTGGGCGACCGTGCCCGACACCGCCCGGCTCAGCTCGGTGAGCGTGAGGCCGTCCGGGGCGGCGCGCAGCGCGTCGAGGAGCGCACGCGGGGACGTGATGGGCACCTGCAGCGTGACCGCGCCGAGCGGGCTGCCCGGTACAGCACGCACAACATCGATCGCGGCCTCCAGCGCGATCGTGGAGGGCGTCAGGGGAAGCAGATACCACCGTTTGGCAAGCAGCTCCCCCAGGGTGGTGACGGCCGCGCGGTACTCAGCTCCACGGTCGACGGACGGATCGTCGATGTCGGCGAGGAGCTGACGGGCCCCGTCAGTCAGACCGTAGTTCTTGCTGCGTCCCCCGACGTCCCGCAGCACCAGTCCCCACTCCAGGAGCATGCGGATCGACTTGCCCAGCGGGGACGGGTCAGCACCGGGGATGGCCGCCGCCACTTCGGTCAGAGTGAGACCACCGTCGGCGCCGAGCAGTGTGAGGAGCCTGAGGAGGGATTTGGCCGGGGCTCGCAGACCGGGCCGGGCGAAAGGGCTTCCGGGCGTTGCCCGCACGGCCGAGACCAGAGCGTCGATCCTCGAAACAGCCGTCGAGCCGGTCTTCGGCAGCGTCTGCTCCACGAGCAGCCGCCCGAGCTCGGCGATGACCTCGCGGTAGGCAGGATCGGGAACGGCCACGCGACCGTCGAACTCGGCGAGCAGCCCGCGGACGCCCGCGGGCACGGTGTAGCGGCGCTCGTGTGTAGGAGCATCCCCGAGCCCGGGGCCCCATTCGATCAGCCCCCACTGCCTGAGCAGGCGCAGCCGCTGATAGGGGGCGCTCGTCGCGCCCCCGCCAAACGCTTCGACCAACTCGGCGGTGGTGAGTCCGTTCGGTGCCGACGCAACCATGTCGATCGTCCCGCGCAACGAACGGGGAGGCGCAGGGACCTCGGACTCCCTCATGCGACGCCGGACGGCCAGGGTCAGTTCCTTGATCGCGCGGACTGCCGGCCGGCCCTTGCGAAGGTCCGCGGCCTGACCGAGCCACCCGTCGAGACGGTCGAGGAGATCACGGTGGCGACGATCCCGCACCGTGGCCCGATGGTCGAGATCATGCAGGAGCTGACGGGTGTCCTCCGGCATTGCGACGGCGAAATGCCCGCCGGTGGTCCGGACGACCGTCAGCAGACCCCACCGGGCGAACCTGACCAAGCGTGTCCGGATCACGGGGTCGTCCATTCCCGCCACGTCGACGACAGTGACGGCTCCCGGTGCGGCCGCAACCGCGTCGAGCGTGCCGCGCAGCGGCATCTCCCGGCTCTGCAGCGGAATCTCGGCTGCCGGGGCGGGTTCGAGGATCCGGGCCACGGCATCGAGCAGCTCACCCATGGAGAACCGGTCGATACCCGGGTTGCGCCGGAGCAACGTGATGGCGCGCTCGAGAGCGCGCCGGTCACGCTCGTCGGCGACGAGGGCCGGTTCCCCCACGACGTCGAGGAACGCCTCTGCCAGTGGCGTCAGCTCGTAGAGGTACTTCGTCCGGGACGGGTGCACGCTCGCTGCCTGCGACGTGTCGTCGGGCATCAGGTGCAGCTGCCCGCGGGCGTTCATCTGCAACACCCGGCGGGTGACACGGACGAAACGCGGCGCGAGGTCCAACAGCCACCTGCCCCTGCTCAGCGACCTGGCATCCGTCTCCAGTGCAAGCGCGATCTCGCCCGTGCCCGCTCCGGGCAGGGCTCGGATCGCGCCGAGCAGGTCCAGATAGCTCACCGTCGGTGGGGTGTACAGCTCGTTCGCCTGCGCCGGCAGCCCGAACGGGTTGCCCGGCAGGGTCCGCACCCCGTGCACGGCTCGGGCCAGCTCCTGCAGCGAGGGTCGCTCGGACCCCTCTCTCATCAGGACGCCGGCCAGATCACGCAACGCCCGCCGGACCTCGTCGTCGAACCGGCTCGGGTCGGCCAGCGCCGTCAGGAGCCGGAGCACCTGCCGTGCCACCAGGTAGGAGTCGCCACCATCTCGGCTCGTGACCTCCACCAGGCCTGCCCGGGCCAGCTTGTGCATTCCCCGCCGGACGCTCATCGGGCCGGAGTCGAGGATGTCGACGAGCGCCGACCCGTGCACACCCGGGTTGTCCCGGATCGCCAGCAGCACGGCCCCGTAGCTGTGTGGCCCGGGCTCCACGAGCGCGGACGAGCCCGAGCCGGCGTTCAGGGGGCTGCCCTCTGCCGCTGACGTCCGTGTGGTCGCTGCAGCAATCTCGTACGCCACCCCGTCGTCCGCCCCAGGGATCCGTTCGAGCAGCTGCTTCAGGCCCGTCAGCTCGTGGCGGTAGCCGGACTCGTCCACCTCGCCCGGGTGGGCCAGATCGCCGAGCAGCCGGCGTGCCGCGCGCTCGAGCCGGTAGTTCTGTCCCCCGACGAGCCGGACCAGCCCTGCGGCGTCGAGGGCCCGGAGGGCTGCCGCGTCACCCTCCGCTGCGACGCCGGACGGGCTCGCCGCGATGGTGTGCAACACATCGAGGTAGGTGACCGGGCGGTTCCCGTGCAACGCCAACTCCGGGCGCTCGCGGAACAGCCGGACCAGGGGTCCCAGCGCCTCGCCCGGTGTCCACGACGGGGCGTCGGCGAGCGGCGACAGGGCTTCCGGGAGCTGCGCCGCCCACAGCGCCGGACGCACGGACAGCACCGCCGCCACGGCGTCCAGCAGCCGGTGGACCAGCGGGTCTGTCTCGTTATCCCGGCGGTCCACCTGCGCCAGCAGGTCCAGCACCTGCTGCACCGGCCCGAACGTGTCACCGTCAACACCGGCACGGACCAGCCCGAGATCGGCGAGCTGCCGCATCAGTGCCCGGGCCACTTCGCGCGCGACGGGCAAGGAGGTCTCCTGCAGCCGGTCGAGGCTGACCCCCGGATTCCCGGCAACCTGCGCGAGCAGCGACTTCAGGCCGAGCAGCCGCGTCCCCTCCGCGGGGCCGTGGTCACGGGAGCGTTCCTGCTCGTGCCGCCGGATCCGCGCGATGGTCGTCTCCCCGACGAGCACGGCACGCTGCAGGCCGGCCCGTGGCCCGGTGTCGTCGTACCGGTCGAGCTCCGCCACGTAGTCCGCGGGCAGCATTCTCTGGCGCACGAGCTGGTCGATCTCGGCGATCGTGTGCCGGAACCGCACCGTCCACGTGCGACCGTGGACGTCGACGACGGTGTAGCTGATCAACTCCGTCCGCATCCGCTGCAAGCGAAGGCGAGCAAGCTCAGGTGCCCAGGAATTCCAGTTGAGAGCCACTCGCCCACCGCGGTGGGACAGGGGCTGGCGGCCGAGGCCTGCGGCGAACAGTCGCGAGAGCGCCCGCTCCCCGGTCGCGGTCAGCGGCCCGGTCACCACGCCGTACCCGAGACGAGGCCGGACGAGCGCCAACAGCGCCGACGACGGCGGCAGTGGCATCGTCTGCACCTCGTGCTCGGCCACACCCTCCAGCCGCGCCAGCTCCCGGTCCGCCAGCAGCCGACGCCACTCCGCGGGGAGCAACGGCAGCCTCTCGAGCACCTTCGCATCAGCGAACACCGCCAGGCGATCCGGATCAGCCGGATCGGTCGCGACGAACATCACGACGGCGAACCGCGACGGCAGCTCGTCGTTCAGCTCGGGCACCGCGTAGAACCGCGGTGCGTACCCGGCCCACACGGCGCCCGGGTCGACCAGTCGACGCGGCGCAGCGTCCGGGCCGATCTCCCACATGACGGCCCGCTTGCGCTCCAGGGCACCGACGACCGACAGGTGCTCACCGTCGTCGAGCCGGAGCGGCTCACCCGTCGCCCGCAGGACCGCGACGGCCCCGCCCTGCCGCTCCGACGACACGTCAGGAGGGCCACGACGATGGAACAAGTCGCTGCCGTCGCCGGCCGGTGGGGCGTCGGCCCGACCCCGGCCCGGCCGTTCCCCGGCCACCGCGGTCAGCGCCGCGTGGACATGCCGGGGGTCGGCATCGTGGAGCTCCGGGGTCCACGGCTGGCTGTCGACGGGATCGCCGCCTCCACGGAAGGCGATCTCCCACAGCTGCCCGGCCCAGGGGCGGTGGCCATGGACCCACACCCGGCCGGCCCGGACGAGCGGGAGCAGCTGCTCCGTTCGAGCCAACCGCAGCGCCCCGAGCTCCGGCACGTCCTCTGCCGGGAATGCCGAGGGGGCCGGCCGCCGCCCGGGACGGCCGTCCGCACGGAACGGAGGTCCGGCACCGCGATTCCTCCTCGCGACCTCCTGCCGCGCGATCCGCAGGTCCTCCGTCAGTCGCTCCGGCAGCTGCTCCGCGGCCAGCGCCGCGTCGATCCAGTCGAGGCGGGCCGTGAGCATCGAACGTTCCTGCTCCGCCGGTGTCAGAGCCAGGATCTCCACGCGCAGGTCGGCGATGTGCGCGAGCTGAGCCCGCACATCCTCCTCGGAGTTGTGGCCGAAGACCAACCGCGTGTCGGCACCGATGCGGAACGCCAGATCCGGTGACCTGTGGTCAGGGCGCAGCGCCTCCTCGAAGTCGAACCACCACAGCTGCTCCGTCCTGCCGTCCGTCCGGAGGTTGTCAT
>DASYES010000234.1:0-1922 GCA_036498885.1 Pseudonocardia sp. | reverse complement strand
CGGGGCGCACGACGGAGAGGTCGTCCCGTGCCTGTTGGAGCTCCTGCGCCGCGGTCACGGGCTGGCCGGCGACGAGCGCCTCCTTCGCCTTGGTGATTCGCGCCTCGACACGGACCGCGGCCTCGACCGACTCCGCCCGTTGGCTGTAGAGCACCTTCGACACACCCCACAACGCGTCATCGGGGTGCGCGTTGTAGGAGCCGACGGAGACGGCGCCGATGGCCAGCACGACGAAAGCCGCGGCGGCGGCCACCGGGGCGAGGTGCCGGGCTCGCCGGCCCGGTCGCCGGGCGGCCCGGACGGTGGCCACGGCGGTGTCGGTGTCGACGAGCTCGGGGATCGGGTCGACGTCGACGTCGGCCTTCCATGCGGCCAGGATCGCGGCGACGCGGTCGTCGGCGCCGTGGCCGGAACGTCCCTGGGAGGCCACCGTCATGCCCGCGGCCAGGGCGTTGATCAGCTCGTCGTCGGCCTGGACCGCGACGAGGTCGACCGGTTCGCCGATCTCGTCGAGCGGGACCGGACGCGCTTGCATGTGAGCGGGCCGATGCCCGTTGCTGCTGTGGCGCGGGCGGCGGTGTTCGAACGGATTCTGACCGGGGCCGTACGTATCGTCACGCACTCACACCACCTCCTCCTCTGGCATCGACTTGCGCAGGCGGGACAGTGCCCGGTGCTGGGCCACACGGACAGCGCCCGGGGTGGAACCGACAGCCTCCGCCGTCTCCTCGGCGGACAGCCCGACCACCACGCGCAGCACAAGTATCTCTCGCTGTTTCTCGGGGAGCGTGTCGAGCAACCGACCCATCTCGTCGGAGAGCTCGACGCGAAGCACACGCTGTTCCGGACCGTCCGCGGACTCGACCGAGTCGGGCACGTCCGCGACAGGTTCGGAACGGTTCCGCGTTGCGGCGCGGTGCGCGTCGATTACTTTGTGTGACGCGATGCCATAGACGAACGCTAGGAACGGACGGCCCTGGACTCGGTACCCGGGCAAGGCCGTGAGCACGGCCAAACACACCTCCTGCGCGACATCATCGGCCGAGACCGATGACCGGTCCATCCGGCCGAGCCGCGCTCGGCAATAGCGCACGACCATGGGCCGGATGATGGCGATCAAGCGCCCGACGGACTCTGGATCGCCGGCCATGGCACGGCTCACCAGCTCGTCGGGAACGTCTGTCGTCTCACTCATCGCACACAGTCGCCCGGGCGTTACTGAACATGTTCGTCATCATCCGTTCGTGAGGCTCATCACGGACAGTGCTCAACCGTGTCCTCAGTGCCGCCCACCGTAGCGAAGAAGGGTGGCGGGCCGGGATGGGATCCTCCCCAGGGAGGAGACGCGCCGGGACGCCCGGCGATTCATGCTCGGGGCAGAACCACCCAAATGGCGGTCTGCGACGCCGCGGGAGCGATCACCGCAGCGAAGGGCGCGTGGCTGCGCGTAGGCAGCCACGTCGCCCGCTCGGTCAACCCGGGTACACGCCCGGGGAAGTGCGAAGTGCATGGAGGGACACCGGTCACCGGGACAGCAGGGCCGGTCGGGACGCTCAGGAGACGAGGCCCCGGCGGAACCCGTGGGCAACCGCCTGAGCGCGGTCGCGGACCCCGAGCTTGCGGAACAGCCGCCGAGCGTGGGTCTTGACCGTGTCCTCGGAGAGGTAGAGCTCTCGTCCGATCTGGCCATTGCTCTTGCCCTGGCTCATGCCGCGCAGCACCTGCAGCTCGCGCTCGGTGAGCTGGACTCCGGGATCGGTGGGTGCCCGCGGTGTGGGCACGGCCGTGCTCGCCAGGGTGTGCGCGAGCGCGGCCACCAATTCCGGACGCGACGCGTCCCAGCGGAGGTAACCCCGGGCGCCGCCGGCGATGGCGGCGGCGATGCTGCCCGCGTCGTCGGGGGCTCCGAACACGATCACGTT
>DASYES010000233.1:0-5733 GCA_036498885.1 Pseudonocardia sp. | reverse complement strand
TCCGCGAGTCGCCCGTTCCGCGTGGGCGAGTCACCCGGGTTGCGCGCGAGTCGCCCGTTTCCGGTCTCCGGCGCTCCCGGCGGTACGGGGCCCGGTCAGGCCCGGCGGAGGAAGGAGCGTACGGCGTCGGCAAGCGCGACGGGCGCGGTGACATTCGCGTGATGTTGCCGGCCGGCAAGCTCGACCACCGTGGCGTCGGGCAGGCCCCCGGCGAGGAACTGGGTGGCGTCGACCTGGTGCTGCGGGCTCTCCGAGCCGAGCAGCAGCAGAGTGCGCTGCCGGATCGCCGTGAACCGGTCGAGGTCGCCTGCCAGTCCGTAGACGGTGCGCAGCTCGCGCTCCAGCGTCGGGGTGCGGCCGACCATCTCGGCCCACAGCGGGGTCTCCCGCATGCGCGCGACATCGGCGTCGGACATTTTCACGATGTCGGAAACCATGATCGTCAGTGCGCGGTCGTGCTCACCGGCCGCGACGGCCGCGGCGAAGGACGACATCTCCTTCTCGCGGGTCGGGCCGTTCACCGGCAGCGGGGGCTCGTACAGCACCAACGCCGAGATGTCGGCACCGGCCGCGGCGGCCGCTGCGGCGACGATGGCGCCGTAGGAATGGCCGAACAGCGTGGCACCGGGTCCGGCCGCGGCGAGCACGGTCTCGACGTCGGCGCGCTCACTGGCCGCCGTGCCGAGACTCCGGCCTTCATGCAGTCAGGAACGGGGAAGTCATCGGATCCGGCGTCCAGGTGCAGTGTTCCTGCGGGACACCCGCACCCGGGCAATCGCAAGGCGGACGAGGCGCCGATACCGCTGTTGTCTCGGCGCCGAACGACAACGCCGCGAGGCGCCGCCTGGCTTGCCCGCCTCCGGCGCCCAGTGCCGTAGGGCCCGCCTGGTGTCGTGGAAACGAGGTTCTTGCCCGTGGTGCGCGTGCCGGCTGTTGCGTCGACCGGCAGGACGCCCAGGGTGACCACCACGGCTGCGCCACGGGGCCGCGGCTGGTCAGCTGCGGCAGTGGGACGTGGTCGGCGGGAGGTCCAGCGCGGGGTTGCCATCGAAGAACCCGGTGGGCTTGAGCATGAAGCCCACCGTGCTGACCGGCATCACCGGCCAGTCCTCCGGCCGCACGACGTGGTGGGCGCCGAACGTGTACCAGACCACCACGTCCGTGCCCTCAAGCGGACGGTCGCCCGCCCCGTACACCGGCAGTCCTTGGCCGCCCGGGTGTTGGGCGGGGTAGTCACCGGCCGCGAAGCGCTGCGAGTCGTCGTGGGCGGTGACCCACAGTTGGTGCTCCGTGAACCCGGACCGCGCGGCGTAGAGCGCGTCGGGGGAGTACATCGGGGGCACGTTCGAGCCCGGCATCAGCGCGTACGCGGTTGGCGCGCCGAGGGCGGAGGTCTTCTCGGCGCTCTCGATCCGCCAGTGCCGCGCCCGTGCCGCATCGGTGTCGCGTTTCGCGACCGCCTCGCTGGCGAGCACGGTGCGGTGCACCTCCCAGGCGTTGCCGTGTGGGTTGTCCGGGCCAGAAGGGCTCGCGGCGGAGTCGACCTCGACCACGGTGTTGGCGCGCCCGTCCACGCTCATGTCGAGCCGCACACAGAAGAAGTGCTGGTGGTTGGGCCCGTAGAGGCCCGGAGCGACGAGGGTGCCGTGTTTGGGCGTCTCGCCCGGTGCGATGGCCCCGGTGGAGATGACGCCACTGAGCTTGATCTCGTACTCGATCAGGCCGTCGTTGTAGAGGTACCAGAAGTACCCGTACTCGTAGTTCCCGACGGTGACGATCGTGGAGATCACCAGCCGCCGCCTGCGCCGCACCTGCACCGCGCCGGTGCGGAAGTCGGTGTGCTTCCAGGCGATGCCCGCGTCCTCCTCGTGCATGCAGACGGCGTTGTTGATCGTGACGGGGGCTCCGTCGTTGTCGTTGACGACCGCATCGAAGTACTGGATGTGTCCCACGCAGTCGCAGCCGAGCGTCAGCTGGTTCGCCAGCCAGCCCACGCCGTACTCGCCCTGGTCGAACACGTTCTTGAATCGGTGCGTCGGCGCCGGGTCCCCGTAGGGCACGTACATCTCGGCGAGCGACGCCCGGTAGACGATCGGTCGTCCGTCATAGCCGATCTGGTGCAGCACCAGTCCCTCGCGCGGGGTGAAGCCGATCCGCAGCTGCCATTTCTGCCAGGCGACCGCGTGCCCGTCCACCGTGAAGCTCGGGCCCTCCGGCTGGGCGATCTCGATCGGCTTGACGTCGTCGCGGTAGGCCGCGACAGCGGGCACGTTGTCGGGCTCGAAGATCCACGGCTCCTCGTAGTTGCCCGGCGCCTCGGGGAGCGGGACGACGCCGTGGTCGTTGACCTCGAGGACCTCGCCCGCATCGAGGTCCACCACCACGACCAGACCCTCGACGGGTCGGGCGTACCCGTGCTCGCCCGGCGCGGAGCGCACCCAGGTCAGCGGACGCGCGATCCGGCGCACGGACGGGTGGTCCTGCGGGCCCGTCCAGCTCGAGGCCCACGGGTCGATCATGGTGAGCGAGAAGTCCTCGACGCCGCGCAGCCGCATGGCCTCCTGCCAGCGCGGGTCGGCCTGCACGATCTTCTCGCAGGACTCGAACTCCTCCGCCATCATCGGCGCCTGCACGCCCTCGATGGCCTCGAAGGACAGGACCGTCTCGTCGCTGAGCGAGACGACTGCCTCGTAGGTGATGCGCTGGCCGCGCTCGTAGAGCACGACGTGCGCTTCCCGTGGTAGCGGCGCGTCGCCGGGAGACCAGTCGAACACCGCGGCCTTCGACGGCTCGTGCAGCGTGACGAACACGAACCTGGTCGTCTCCGTCAGCCCTCGGGCGGTCCGCAGCACCTGGACGGCGGCCGTGACCTCCTCGCCGGTGAGCGGCTCCAGCGGGTGGCCCGTGCTGGTAGGGGCGGCTGTAGGGTCCTCGACGGCGGTCATGCTGTGGCTCCCTGCGGTGTGTCGGATGGGGCGTCCACGCTTTCGGCGACCTCGAACTGGCCGATCCGGGAGTACCTCGTGGGGTAGCGGCTGCGCAAGACCATGGCCACCGCTGATCCTGCGAGGAATACCACGAGCACCACCCAGAGCAGGACAGTGACGTAGGTGGCGTCGCCCGCGCCGGCCAGGTCGTAGCCGCGGCCTGCTCGGCGGGTTCGGCGCCGGCAACCGTGCCGGCGGTCGGTGCGGCGGTCATGAGCGGCTCCCGGAGATCGGAACGGGGGCGGGATCCCTCGCGGACGAATCGGTCGGACCACTCGGCGGGACGGCCGGCGAGGCCTCCGCCTCCGCGCGTACGCATCACAGGCCGACACCGGGCGGGTAATCGGACGGGACGGGAACGGGTTCGCAGCGGGCTGGGCATCTGGCGGAGCACCCACGCCCCAGGTGGACTCTTCACCGGCCCGCGTCGCCACCAGGTCGGCGACAGACCGCTTGACACGAGCGGGCTGTGCCAGCTCCGTGCCCGGGGTGGGCCGGGCCGCCGTATGACAAGGGCGACCCCCGCGCGGACGTGCGCGGGGGCGCCCGCGACGATGTTCCCGTGACAGGCACGCAGGCTCCGTCGACAACCCCGATCCACTCGATCCAGCAGCGCATCGCCGACGAGCTCGGCGTGCGGACGCACCAAGTGGCTGCGGCCGTCGACCTGCTCGACGGCGGCGCCACCGTCCCGTTCGTCGCCCGGTACCGCAAGGAGGCCACCGGGGCCCTGGACGACACGCAGCTGCGCACGCTCGAGGAGCGCCTGCGCTACCTCCGTGAGCTGGAGGAACGCCGCACGGTCGTCCTCGACGAGATCCGCAAGCAGGGCAAACTGGACGCGGCGCTCGAAGCGCGCATCATGGCGGCCGAGTCGAAGGCCCGCCTCGAGGACATCTACCTGCCCTTCAAGCCCAAGCGCCGCACCAAGGCGATGATCGCGCGCGAAGCCGGGCTGGAGCCGCTGGCCGACACCCTGCTCTCCGACCCCTCGCAGGACCCGTCCGCCGTCGCGGCCGGGTTCCTCAACGAGCAGGTCGCCGACGTGGCCGCGGCGCTGGAGGGCGCCCGGTCGATCCTCGTCGAGCGCTTCGCCGAGGACGCCGACCTGATCGGTGGCCTCCGCGAGCGGATGTGGACGCGGGGGCGCCTGGTCACGAAGGTCCGCGAGGGCAAGGAGACCGAGGGCGCGAAGTTCGCCGACTACTTCGACTTCTCCGAGCCGTTCACAAAGCTCCCGTCGCACCGCATCCTGGCCGCGTTCCGCGGCGAGAAGGAGGAGGTGCTCGACGTCTCCCTGGAGCCCGACGACGGGTCCGAGGAGCCGGTGCCGGGTGCCGTCACCGACTATGAGCGCACGATCGCCGTCGCGTTCGGTGTCTCCGACCAGGGCAGGCCTGCCGACAAATGGCTCGGCGACGCCGTGCGGTGGGCCTGGCGCACGCGGATCCTGCTGCACCTGGGCATCGACATCCGGGTGCGGCTGCGCACCGTCGCCGAGGAGGGCGCCATCGGCGTCTTCGCCTCCAACCTGCGTGACCTCCTGCTCGCCGCGCCTGCGGGCAGCCGCGCGACCATGGGTCTGGACCCGGGTCTGCGCACCGGCGTGAAGGTGGCGGTCGTCGACGCCACGGGCAAGGTCGTCGCCACCGACACGATCTACCCGCACGAGCCGCGGCGCGACTGGAACGGCGCGCTCGCCACGCTCACGAAGCTCGCCGCCGCACACGACGTCGACCTCGTAGCGATCGGCAACGGCACCGCCTCCCGGGAGACCGACCAGCTCGCCCGGGAGCTCGCGGCGAAGAACCCCGGCCTCAAGCTGACCCCCGTCGTGGTCAGCGAGGCAGGCGCCTCCGTGTACTCGGCGTCGGCGTTCGCCTCGGCCGAGCTGCCCGGCCTCGACGTCTCGCTGCGCGGGGCCGTGTCGATCGCACGGCGGCTGCAGGACCCCCTCGCCGAGCTCGTGAAGATCGACCCGAAGTCGATCGGCGTCGGCCAGTACCAGCACGACCTGCCCGAGTCGTCGCTCTCCCGCTCGCTCGACGCGGTGGTCGAGGACTGTGTGAACGCGGTCGGCGTCGACGTGAACACCGCATCGGTGCCGCTGCTGCGCCGGGTCTCCGGGATCACGGAGGGACTCGCAGCCCAGATCGTGCAGCACCGCGACACGAACGGGCCCTTCCGCACCCGCCGCGCCCTGGCCGACGTGCCGCGGCTCGGCCCGAAGGCGTTCGAGCAGTGCGCGGGCTTCCTGCGAATCCGCGGCGGCGAGGACCCCCTCGACGTCTCGGGTGTGCACCCGGAGTCCTACCCGGTCGTGCACCGCATTCTGCAGCGGGCGAAGACCGACATCGCGGCGTTGATCGGCAACACCCAGAAGATCAAGTCGCTGCGCCCGCACGACTTCGTGGACGGGACGTTCGGCCTCCCGACCGTCACCGACATCCTCACGGAGTTGGAGAAGCCCGGCCGCGACCCGCGCCCGGAGTTCCGCACCGCCACGTTCGCCGAGGGCGTCCACAAGATCGCCGACCTGCGGCCGGGGATGCTGCTGGAGGGCCAGGTCACCAACGTCGCGGCGTTCGGAGCGTTCGTCGATGTGGGCGTGCACCAGGACGGACTGGTGCACGTATCGGCGATGTCGAAGAACTTCGTGAGCGACCCGCGCGAGGTCGTCAAGTCCGGGGACGTCGTGCGCGTCAAGGTGCTGGAGGTCGACGAAGCGCGCAAGCGCATTTCGCTG
>DASYES010000232.1:0-7592 GCA_036498885.1 Pseudonocardia sp. | reverse complement strand
ACCGGCCGCGACGGGGTCCCGGTCTTCCTCAACGCCGACTTCCTCGACGGCACCCGCGGCGCGCACGTGTCCATCTCCGGCATTTCCGGCGTCGCCACCAAGACCAGCTTCGCGACGTTCCTGCTCTACTCGGTCTTCCGGTCCGGGCAGCTCGGCGCCGACGGCGCGAACGCCCGCGCGCTCATCTTCAACGTCAAGGGCGAGGACCTGCTGTTCCTCGATCACCCGAACACGAAGCTCGACGGGCCGACCATCGCGGCGTACAAGGGGCTGGAATTGCCGGCGAGCCCGTTCTCCGACGTCCGGGTGTACGCCCCGCCGCGTCCCGGCGACTCGTCCGGCACCCCCGACGTGAGCAGCCGGCTGACCGGGGTGGACGCGTTCTACTGGACGCTCGAGGAGTTCTGCGCGGACCGCCTCCTGCCGTACGTGTTCGCGGACGCCGACGACGAGCGCCAGCAGTACACGATGGTCGTCCACTCGGTCACCGCCCACCTCAACCGACACGCCGTGCCCGCCGAGGGTGGGATCAGCATCGACGGCCGGCGGATCTCCTCGTACGGGGATCTGGTCGACCACATCGTGGAGCAGCTCACCGACGACGAGACCCGCAGCACCTGGGCCGGCAGCGCGGTCAACATGGGCACGGTCAACGCGTTCGCCCGCCGCCTGATCGGCAGCAAGCGCGACCTCGCCCGGCTGATCCGCGGCGACCTGGCCGAGCGCCGGCCGCACCAGATCAAGACCGCCGAGTCCGCCCAGGTCACGGTCGTCGACCTGCACAATCTGCCGGACCGCGCGCAGCGTTTCGTGGTGGGCGTGACGCTGAAGACGGAGTTCGACGAGAAGGAGAAGGCCGGCACCGGCCGCCCGCTGCTGTTCGTCGTCCTGGACGAGCTCAACAAGTACGCGCCGCGGGAGGGTTCCTCGCCCATCAAGGAGGTGCTGCTCGACATCGCCGAGCGCGGCCGGTCACTGGGCGTGATCTTGATCGGAGCGCAACAGACCGCCAGCGAGGTGGAACGCCGGATCGTCACCAACTCGGCGATCCGTGTCGTGGGCCGGCTCGATCCGGCCGAGGCGGCCCGTCCCGAGTACGGCTTCCTGCCCCCGGCCATGCGGCAGCGCGCGCTGCTGGCGAGGCCGGGCACGATGTTCGTCAATCAGCCGGACATCCCGGTCCCGCTCACCGTGGAGTTCCCGTTCCCGGCGTGGGCCACCCGCAAGTCCGAGTCCGGTCCGCCCCCGTCAGGCACTCTCCGCTCGATCGTCCAAGGTGCCGACCCGTTCGCCGTGGTGGGCGGCCGGGGCGGCCGCAACGGTTCGTCCGACGACGACATCCCGTTCTAAGGTTCCGCAATGCGCATCCTGCACACCTCCGACTGGCACGTCGGGAAGGTCCTCAAGGGCCGCACCCGGCACGAGGAGCACATCCGCGTACTCGCCCAGGTCGTGGAGATCGCGAGGGCCGAGCAACCCGATGTGGTGATCGTCGCCGGTGATCTTTACGACACCGCGGCGCCTACCGCGGACGCGACCAGGGTGGTCACGCGCGCGCTGTCCGCGCTGCAGCGGACCGGGGCGCAGGTCGTCGCGATCGGCGGCAACCACGACAACGGCGCCGCGCTGGACGCGCTGCGCCCGTGGGCGGACGCCGCCGGTGTCGTCCTTCGTGGATCGGTGGGCAACGATCCGCAGGATCTGCTGGTCACCGGCGAGACCGCCGGCGGGGAACGCTGGCAGCTGGTCACCCTGCCGTTCCTCTCCCAGCGGTACGCCATCCGGGCCGCCGAGATGTACGAGCTGACCGCGGCGGAGACCCAGCAGACGTACGCCGACCACATCGCCCGGCTGATCGCCAAGCTCAGCGAGCGGTTCGCCGACCCGGGCGTGGTCAACCTGCTCACCGCGCACCTGACGATCGTCGGGGCGAGCGCGGGTGGCGGCGAACGCGAGGCGCACACCGTCATGGGGTACGCGGTTCCGGCCACCGTGTTCCCGCCGAACGCTCATTACGTGGCTCTCGGCCACCTGCACCGCGCCCAGCAGGTGATCGCGCCCTGCCCGACGCGGTACAGCGGCAGCCCGCTCGCCATCGACTTCGGCGAGGAGGAGAACGTCAGTTCGGTCGCGATCGTCGATGTGGCCACCGACAAGGCGGCCCGGGTGCGGGACGTGCCGATCACCTCGGCGCTTCCCTTGCGTACTGTGCGTGGCTCGCTCGAGCAACTGGCCACGGTGAACCTTCCGAACGCCTGGCTGCGCGTCTTCGTGCGCGAGACGCCCCGGGTCGGCCTGCGCGAGGACGTGCAGGAACTGCTGCCCAACGCGCTCGAGGTGCGCATCGATCCGGACATGATTCCGGACAAGGCGGGGGAGCGGATGGCGCAGCGGCAGGGCCGGTCGCCGCGCGAGCTCTTCGGCGACTACCTGGACAGCCGCGGCACCGCCGAGGACGGCGTCCGCGAGCTCTTCGACGAGTTGTACGACGAGGTGAGCAGCACAAAATGAGCGAACTGATCAGCAGCGCTGACACCGAGCGTGAGAGGAACGCCCGGTGAGGCCCCTCCGGCTGGACATGACCGGCTTCACAGTGTTCCGCGAGGAGACCACGGTGGACTTCACCGACGCGGACTACTTCGCCCTGGTCGGGCCCACCGGCTCGGGCAAGTCCACGGTGCTGGACGGGATCACGTTCGCGCTCTACGGGACGGTCCCGCGCTGGGGCGGCGCCCGCGGCATCGCGAACGCGCTCGCCCCCTCCGCGGCCGAGGCCCGGGTGCGGCTGGTGTTCGAGTCGGCCGGCGACCGCTACGTCGCCACCCGCGTGGTGCGCCGCGACGGCCGGGGCAACGTCAAGACCGCCGGCGCCGGGCTGCAGCTCATGCCCGCCGGGTTCGACGTGACGAAGTTCGACACCGGCATGGACCTCGACGACCTCGGCACGGTCCTGGCCGGCACCCCGGCCGAGATGGACGAGGCCGTGCAGCATGCCGTCGGCCTGCCGTACGAGCAGTTCACCAGCTGCGTGGTGCTGCCGCAGGGCCAGTTCGCCGACTTCCTGCACGCGAAACCCGCCACCCGGCAGCAGATCCTGGTCAACCTGCTGGGCCTGCACGTCTACGAGGAGGTGCAGACCCGCGCCACCACCCGGGCAAGCACCGCGGAGGCCAAGCTGGGCGTCGTCGACCAGCAGCTCGAAGGACTTGCCGACGCGACCGACGAGGCCGTCGAACGGGCGGAGAAGCACCTCGACCGGATGCGTGGCCTGGTCGCGGACGTCGAGCGCGCGGTGCCCGCCCTGAGCGCGGCTCGCGAAGCCGAGGTGGCGGCCGCGACGGCCCGTGACGCTCTGGACGCCGAGCTCAAAGCGCTGGCCGACGTGCGTACGCCCGCCGGGATCGAGGCGACGGCCGGCGCGACCGCGGCAGCCAGGGCGAGTGCCGTGGAGGCCGCGGACGAGGTGCGCACGGCCGAGGAGCGGGAGGAGAAGGTTCGTGGCGAGCTCGCCGCGGCCGGTGACGCCGGATCCCTGACCCTGATGCTGGACCGGCACGCCGAACGCGAACGGCTCACCGGTCAGGAGGAGTGGTTCGCGGGCGAGGTGTCGGTTGCTGAGGTCGAGGCCAAGGACGCCGTCGCCGCTGCCGAGCTCGCGCACAGTGCCCGCCTCGCCGCGACCGAGCGGCTCGAACAGGCCCGGTCGCACTACACCGACGCGCAGCGGTCGGATCGCGCCGCGGCGCTGCGGGCCCACCTGGTGGCCGGCGATGCGTGCCCGGTCTGCGAGCAGTTGGTCGCCACCGTGCCGGACATGCCGGAGGGTTCCGCGGTGCGTGCCGCCGAGGAGGCGGGCAAGCAGGCGCGGGCCGCCGCCGAGACGGCCGAGAATTCGTGGAAGCAGCGCGACGCCGTGGCCCGCAAGCTCGAGGGCAATCTGGAGCGCAAGCGCGCCCAGCACGAACACCATCTGACCCGGCTGGCCGAGGTGCGCGCGGTGCTGGCCGACGCGCCCGGCGTCGACGCGATCAAGCAGCAGCTCGCCGAGCTGACCGCGCTGCAGGGCCGGCTAGACCAGGCGGGCACGCGCGTGCGTACGGCGCGGGAGGGGCAGCGCAAGGCCCAGCGCGCGGTGGCCGCGGCCGAGGAACAGCAGCGTACGGCCTGGCGGACCTTTGATCACGTACGCGACGGGGTCGCCCGCTTCTCGCCACCTCCGGCCGACCGCGACGACCTGTCCGGCGCGTGGGTGACGCTGGTCGACTGGGCCCGGGGCGAGCACGGCATCCGCTCGGCGGCCCGGGCCGAGGCCGAGGCGGCGGTGCTGGCGGCGCACGAGGGCAGCGCACGGGCGTACGGGCAAGTGGGGTCGCTCTTCATTGCCGCCGATGTCGATCTGCCCGCGGTCAAGACCGACACCGACCTGGTCCGCGCGGCAGCGGTGGCCGCGGAACGCTCCGAGGCGGTCTGGAAGCGTGTCTCGGACCGCCGTGAGCAGGCACAGGAGCTCAGCGAGCAGCGGATGACCCTGCAGCGCGAGGGCCGGGTGGCCAAGGCGCTGGCCGGGCACCTGCGGGCCAACAATTTCGAGCGCTGGCTGCTGGAAGAGGCGCTGGACATGCTGGTCGCGGGCGCGTCGCGGATTCTGCGCGAGCTGACCGGCGGCCAGTACGACCTGGTACACGACAAGGGCGAGTTCTACGTGATCGACCACCACGACGCGGGTCTGCGGCGCGCGGTCCGCACGCTATCCGGCGGCGAGACGTTCCAGGCTTCGCTGGCGCTGGCCCTGGCCCTGTCCGAGCAGCTCGCGGGCATGTCCACGACCGCCGCCAGCCTCGAGTCGATCGTGCTGGACGAGGGCTTCGGCACGCTGGACGCCGCGACCCTGGACGTGGTCGCCGCGACCCTGGAGAACCTCGCGGCCCGCGGTGACCGCATGGTCGGGGTGGTCACGCACGTCAACTCGCTGGCCGAGCGGGTGCCGGTGCGGTTCGAGGTGCACAAGGACGCGCGTACGGCGTACGTGGAAAGGGTTGGTCTATGACCAGGATGTTCGTGGACGCGTGGGATCCCTCGTACGGTTCGTCGTTCGAGGGCGCGTCCGAGCCGGACGGCCCGGTGGCGGCGAGCAGCGCCCAGGTCGACACCGACGTGGAGGTCCCGGCGGCCGAGTGGGCGCCGATCGACGTGTCGCCCTCGGTCCAGGCCCCGTCGGTGGTCTTCCTGGTGGACGGCGTGCGCCGCAACGACGCCGGGCTGTGGACATCGGAGGAGGACGGCACCTCGTACGCGGGGCTGGCCGCCTCCTATGCCGCCGGAGTGGTCCGGTGCGACCTGGGCCGGGGCGCCGCCGAGCTGGTGGGTGCCCGGGTCGGCCGCGGTCTGTTCACGGCCAGCCCGTCGGCCGGTGACATGCAGGCCGGGTCGGTCCGCTACGAGATACATCGGATCTCCGGCAGCGGCGAGGCGAGCAAGCTGCCGGCCGCTGTCCAGGCTCCGCTGACCGCCCTGGAGATCGACATCTCGTCGGCCGCCCGCGACGGTGGTTCGGACGGGACGGATCTGCTGGTGGTGGACGGTCCGTTGCGCAACCGGCGGCAGTTGCCGCGCACGCTCGGCTACGTGAAGACGCAGCAGAAGCAGTACCTTCCGGGCCCGCTGACCGCCGTGGTGACCGCGCTGCGTCCCGCGCAGCGCACGCCCGTGTTCCACCTGGGAACCGTCTGGGGCGGCTGGTCGTGGTACCTGCGGCTGCCCGGCGCCTCGGGTGCGCCCTGGTCGGGCATCGTGCGGCTGGAGTGTTCCCCCGATCTGACCCCGGACGAGGCGATCGAGCTGGCCGACGTCTCGCTCGTGACGCTGCCCCGGTTCGCGTCGTCGGCCTACAAGGACCCCCGGGCGCCGCAGAACCTGGTGCCGATCGCCGGTCTGGAGCGCCGGCTGCGGGGCATGCTCGGCGACGCGCGGGTTCTGCACCGAGCTTTGACGTTCTCCGCCGCCCGAGGCCGATAACTGCGCAACGGGCAAACTCTACTAAGGAGATTGCGCCCACCGCAGATCCGGCGCAAGTCGTAGATCGGTCTCTATCGGACATGGGTGGGTCGAAACAGGCCGGACAGGGGACCCACCTCGTCCGAACGGCCGGCGAAGCCTTTAGGCAGCCTTTCGGGAGCGCTCCCAAATGGAGTGATCGGAACGCTGTGAGAGCGCCCGCCTACGTAGCGGTAACGCCGCACCGGCAGTGCGTCTCCGCAGCTCAGCACGCCGTTTCGTGGGGCACGCGGGACTGAGTATTATTCGGCCGACCCGCCCGTCATATCGGTGCAGATTGATGCCATGAGATCAACTTGTGCCGTGCCTCGCGAGGCCCCCCACGCCACTCGGAGGACCGTTGAGAACGCTCGCTGCGGAAATTCTTTCGTTTGCATTAATCCCGTCCCGGGTCCCCGTCCGTACTACGGGCGACGGGGAAAACTCGGGGCGGAGGTCTAGATGCACGCGGTGGCCGTTGACCGGCCGGGCGGGATGCGCCTGATGTCACAGCAGCGTTCCGGCGGACGGTGGCAGTCTCTCGACGGAGGCCGTGGTGCTGACGACGGTGGTCCTTCGGTGATCCCGCGGCAAGCTCCGCGCCACGGTGTGGCGGAGCCCGGCAGCGGCGCGAGTCACGAAGACACCCTGGTCCGGATGCTCTACGAGGAGCACGCGGGCCCGTTGCTGATGTTCGTGCTGCGCCTGACCGGCGGCGACCGGCAGCGCGCCGAGGACATCGTGCAGGAGACCCTGCTCCGGGCCTGGCGCAACGCGCACCGGCTCGGCGCCCAGGGCCAGCAGTCGCTGCGCCCCTGGCTGGTCACCGTCGCCCGGCGTATCGCGATCGACGATCATCGCAGCGCCAGCGCACGCCCCACCGAGACGTACGATCGAGAGCTGGAGAGCTTCCCCAGCCAGTCGGACGACACGGATCGCGTTCTCCAGTCGATGACGGTGTCCGACGCGCTGCGGGAGCTCAGCCAGTCGCACCGGGAGATCTTGATCGAGACGTACTTCCGCGGACGGACGGTGCCGGAGGCGGCGGAGAAGCTGAATCTGCCGCTCGGTACCGCCAAGTCACGGGTGTACTACGCTCTGCGCGCGCTGCGGACGGCGTTGCAGCAGCGGGGGGTGACGGAATGACGCAAGAGGACCACTTCGACGTGGCGTCGTACGCGCTGGGTGTGCTCGACGACCGGGACGCCGCCCGGTTCGAGGACCACCTGGTCGAGTGCTCGCAATGCGCGTACGAGCTGGAGTCGTTCGTGGAGGTCGCGGACCTCCTGTCCGACGTCGACGCGGGCGCGGTCATCGCGGCGGAGGAGTCCCGCAACGACGGGGTCGTCCTGCAGAAGATGATGGGTGAGGTACGCCACGACCGGCACCGCGCCAACAGCCGCCGGCTGTACGCGCTGGCCGCCGCCGTCGTCGTCTTCGCGATGCTGTCCATCGGCGCCTTCTTCGTCGGCGGCCAGGTCCGTGGTGGCGGCACCGACCCGTCCCCGGCCAACCTGGACGCCGGTGCGCGCGGCAGCACCCAGCTCGACCCGCTGCCG
>DASYES010000231.1:0-7759 GCA_036498885.1 Pseudonocardia sp. | reverse complement strand
CCGGCGAGACCATCGTGCTGAGCGTCAGCAGCGGAACCGTGCCGCCACCGCCCGCCGCTCCGGGCGGTCCGCCGCAGGAGGGACAGCCTCCGGGCGGCGATCAGCCACCTGCCGGCGACGGGGGCGACGACGGTGGCGGCGACGGCGGCTGATCGGGTGGCGCGCCGGCCCGACCGTGTGGTGACCGGTCATCGGCGTGTCGGACGCGAGGTCATTGCCTGGTCCCGGCCCTAACATCCGCCACCATGACGGCGGAGGCAGGTGACGAGCAGGTCCATCCGCGCGGCTCCGGCTCCTCCGTTCCGAGCCCTGGCGGTAGGGCTGCTGCGGCCTCACCGCACTGCGCAGGCGTGCCGCGTGGTCCCTCGCAGCCCGGTCGTCCATCCAGGGAGGCCGCGACGGACCAGCCCGCGGCCCGCCCGCGCGTCGTCGACGAATTGGCCGTGCTGGGGTTCTCCCGGCACCTGCGGAGCCGGATCGGCACGCGCCTGTTCACGTGGTTCTTCGTCCTGGTGTTCGCGCTGATCATCGTCCAGCTGATCGCCTCGCTGCTCGATCCGTAGCTCCGGGCTGCGAGCGGCACCGCGCGCGTACGCGCTGAGAAGGTGCTGTGAGTGGCGTGCCCGGATGCGGGCCGTGTCGGTCAGCCGGGCTACCCTGAGCGATCGACGGCGGTCCCCGGTTCCGCCCAGGCCGGCTCCGTAGGCCGCCGCCCGGCGAGGAGGTGAGGAGCGATCGCCCCCGAGTCTGCTCCGCCAGAAGCACGCATGCAGGCGTTGTCGCCGCCCACTTCACACCGCGTGCGCAGTGTGCTGGCCATCCCCGCGTTTCGCCGGTTATGGCTGGTCACGTCCGTCGCAGCCACGTGCGACTGGCTGAGTCTGCTGGCGCTGTCCGCGCTTGCCACCCAGCTCACCAGCGGTTACCAGGCGCAGAGCTTCGCCCTGGGCGGCGTGGTGGCCACCAAGCTGCTGCCGGCGCTGGTCCTCGGGCCGCTGGCGGGCGCGCTCGCCGACAAGTTCGACCGGCGCGTCGTCATGGTCGTCTGCGATCTGCTCCGGTTCGGGCTCTTCGTGTCGATCTTCCTCATCGGCTCCCTGTGGTGGCTGTTCGCCGCCACGTTCCTCATCGAGATCTGCGCGCTGTTCTGGATTCCCTCGAAGGACGCCTCGGTCCCCAACCTGCTCCGGCGCCCCGACCAGGTCGAGACGGCCAACCAGCTCGCACTCGTCATGACCTACGGCGTCGCGGTGATCACGGCGTCCGGCTTGTTCTCGGTGCTCTCGAGCATCGGCCGGGTGCTGGGCACCTCGGCGCTATCGATGGTGTTCGTGGCGCTGGTCCTGAGCGGGGTCGCCTACCTGATCATCGCGCTCACGGTCTGGTTCCGCATTCCCGAGATATCCGGCCGGGCCACCACCAACCGGGAGGTCGCGCCCGGCGTCCTCGCCATGATGCGCGACGGGTTCACGTTCGTCGTACGGACGCCGATGATCCGTGGGCTGGTCGTCGGCATCGTCGGTGCCTTCGCGGCCGGTGGCACTGTGGTCGGCTCGGCCACGCTCTACGCCGCGAGCCTCGGCGGCGGCAACGCGGCCTACGGCGTGCTGTTCGCCGCCGTGTTCATCGGGCTGGCGATCGGGATGGGCGCAGCGCCGCAGATGGCTCGCCGGCTGCCGCACAACCGGCTGTTCGGGGCCGCGATCGTGGCCGCCGGGCTGGCGCTCGTGCTGGTGGCCCTCGCCCCGCACCTGTTCGTGGCGATCGTGGCGGTCATGCTCGTCGGCGGTTTCGCCGGCATCGCGTTCCTCACCGGTCTCACGATCATCGGCTCGCAGGTGGCCGACGAGGTCCGCGGCCGGATCGTGGCGTTCGTGCAGTCCATCGTCCGCCTGACGCTGCTCGGGTCGATGGCGGTGGTACCGCTGTTCGTCGGCCTGGTCAGCGCTCGGCGTGTCGAGGTGCTCGGCTATCCCTTCCTCATCGACGGCACCCGGATCGTCATGCTGGCCGGAGGCCTCGTCGCCGCGGGTGTCGGGATGCTCGCCTACCGGCAGATGGACGACCGGCGCACCGAGCCCATGCTCCCCGACCTGCTCGCCGCTCTCCGCCGAGGTCACCCCCGGTCGGGGTCCGGCATGCTGATCGCCGTCGAGGGTGCTCCCGCGGAGGCCACCACCGAGCAGGCCGCGCGCCTGGCCGCGCGGCTGCGGCAGGAAGGGCACGTCGTCGTCGCGATCGACGACGGCGAACGCGATCGCGAGCGCTGGGCCGCCGCCACCCGGGAGGCGGCGCTGTCAGGTGTGCGGGCGAAGGCGCTCGCCGCCGCGGCCGTGCGGGCCGACCAGGTCGAGCGGGTCATCAGGCCGGCTCTGGAGAGCGGTGCCGTCGTGATCGTCGACCGCTTCCTGATGAGCCCGCTCGTGCAGTTCGGCGTGGCGGCCGATCGGGCCGAGGCCGAGCTCGACCCCGGCGAGCTGGAGAACCTGGCCGCGTGGGCCACCGGCAGGCTCCGAGCTGACGTGTCCGTGCTGCTCGACCGGGCCCCCACTGAATCCGATTCGCCGGTGCGTGGCATCCCCGGCGAGGAGCACCTGCGCGTGCAGCGTCTGCTCACCGGGCTGGCGGCCGCCGAGCCGCACCGCTACGTCGTCGTCGACGCCGACGGCTCATCCGACGACGTGGCCGATCGCGTCCACAGTGGTATCCGGCCGTTCCTGCCGCGGCGGCCCGCAGCCCCGACTGTCGACGACGCGGTCGCGGAGTCTCCCGCTCCGGCACCCACCGCGCCATGAGCTGGGCGCCATGACGGTGTGGGACGAGGTGGTCGGTCAGCCGTCGGCGGTCGCCGAGCTGAGCGCCGCCGCCGAGAACCCAGCCGCGATGACCCACGCGTGGCTGTTCACCGGCCCGCCCGGCTCCGGACGCTCGGTGGCGGCCCGGTCCTTCGCGGCTGCCCTGCAGTGCCCGTTCCACGGGTGCGGCCAGTGCCCGTCCTGCCACACGGTGATGACGAGCACCCATTCCGACGTGCGGGAAGTCGTCCCGGAGGGGTTGTCGATCTCGGTGCGGTCGGTGCGGCAGCTCGTGCACTCCGCGGCCCGTCGTCCCGTCAGCGGGCGCTACCAGATCCTGATCATCACCGACGCCGACCGGCTCACCGAGAACGCGGCCAACGCCCTCCTCAAGTCCATCGAGGAGCCACCCGACCAGACGATCTTCCTGCTGTGCGCGCCGTCCGACCATCCGGAGGACGTCCCGATCACCATCCGGTCCCGCTGCCGGCCGGTGCCGCTGCACACGCCGTCACCGGAGGCCATCGCCGACGTGCTGGCGCGCCGCGACGGGATCGACCCGGAGACTGCCACCTGGGCGGCGTCGGTTGCTGGTGGCCACGTCGGCCGGGCCCGTCGGCTCGCCCGCGACGCCGAGGCGCGCACCTACCGCGAGACGGTGCTGTCGTTGCCGCTGCGGATCCGTGGGCTGGGTGACGCGTTCGCCCACGCCGGTGAGCTGGTGCGCAACGCCAAGGCCGAGGCCACGGAGCTCAGCGAGTCCCGGGACACCGCGGAGCGGGAGGAGCTGGCTGTCGCCATGGGCGCAGGCGGCGTCGGCAAGGGGGTTGCGGCCGCCGCACGCGGGGCCAAGGCGGCCGAGAGGGACCTGGAGCGCCAGCAGAAGTCGCGCAACACCCGCAACCAGCGTGACGCGATCGATCGCGCGCTGATCGACCTGGCCGGCTTCTTCCGCGACACGCTCGTGGCCGGCAGCGGTGCGCGAGTCGCCTTGACCAACCCCGACCGCGACGCCGACATCCGCCGAGCGGCGAACCAGTGGTCACCCGAGTCGGTGCTGCGCAGGCTGGAGGCCGTGCTGGCGTGCCGCACGGCGCTCGACCAGAACGTCAAGCCGGAGATCGCCGTCGAGGCGATGATGACCGCCCTGCAGCGGGGCTGATCCTCACCTCGCGCGTCCAGGCAGAATCTCCCGCGTGAAGCAGGAAGGGATGGCCGAGGCGTCCGTCTCTGCTCGCGAGGCGGAGGTGCTTGCCGCGGTCGGAGAGCACCTCACCAACGCGGAGATCGCCGCCCGCCTGTTCATCTCGATCCGCACCGTCGAGAGCCACGTGTCGTCCCTGCTGCGCAAGTTCGGAGTGAGCGACCGGCGCGCGCTGTCCTCGCTTGCCGCGGAGCGGTCCGGCGAACCGGTGTCGCCGGCTGCGCCCGCGTCCCGGCCGGTCACGCCGTTGCCGTCGCCGCTCACGTCGTTCGTCGGCCGGAGGACGGAGCGAGCCGAGCTCGCGGCTGCGCTCCGTGGGCCCCGGCTCGTCACCGCTGTCGGGCCCGGCGGGGTCGGGAAGACGCGGCTCGCGCTGGCCGTGGCCGCCGATGTGAGCGAGCGGTTCGCCGACGGCGTGTGGTACGCCGACCTGGTCCCGGTCACCGACTCCGCCATGGTCGCCTCGACCGTCTCCGCGGCGATCGGGCTCGGTGAGCAGCAGGGACGCTCGATGAAGGACACGGTGCTCGCCTGGGCGGCGGACCGCCAGGCCCTGTTCGTGCTGGACAACTGCGAACACCTGGCGGACGGGGTCGCCCTGTTCGTGGAAGAGCTGCTGGCACGCAGCCCTGGGCTCGTCGTGCTGGCCACGAGCCGTGCGCGGCTGCTGCTGCCGTTCGAGCGGGTCTTCGCGGTGGACGGGATGTCGGTACAGGTCGTCGGGGACGATGCCGAGGGCGGCGACGCGACCACTCTGTTCGAGGAACGAGCGACTGCCGCCGGCTTCCCGCTCACCGCCGCCGACCGGAGCGGGATCGTGCGGATCTGCCGCAGCCTCGACGGCGTGCCGCTGGCGATCGAGCTTGCGGCGGCCCGGCTGCCATCCCTGGGCGTGGACGGGCTCGAGGCCGGCCTGGCCGACCGGCTGCAGCTGCTGACCGGCGGGCGCCGCGTCGACAGCAGGCACAGTTCGCTGCGGTCGATGTTGGACTGGAGCTATGCACTGCTCGACGAGCAGGCGCAGGCGGTGCTGCGCCGCGTGGCGGTGTTCGCCGGGGCGTTTCGCGCCGAAGACGCGGCGGCGGTGGTGGGATGGCCTCCGGCGTCCACCCGGGAGATCGGCGTGCATCTGGCCGCGCTCGCCGACCACAGCCTGCTGGTGCCGGCGATTGCGTCCGACGGCACGCGCTACCGGGCGCTGGAGGCCGTGCGCCAGTACGGCGCCGAGCTTCTCGAGGACGCCGCGGAGCTCGTCGAGGCGCGGAACCGACATCTGCGGTGGTCGCAGGACGCGGGCACGGCCTTGCTGGCCGTCGCCAGCGGCGACGGTGTCGGGTGGCGCACGAGCTTCGACCGGTTCGGTGACGAGCTGAGGTCCGCCCTCGGCTGGTCCGCGCCCCGTCCGGAACACCGTCGGGTCGCCTACGAGGGGAAGACGCTGCTCGCGGCCCTGTGCTATCGCCGCGGCCTCTCGGGCGAGTCGCAGTGGCGCTACGAGCAGGCGGCCGGGTTGGCCCCGGACGACCGGCACGCAGCGCTCGCGCTGCGCATGGCCGCCGGTGCGGCGGAAGCGCAGCTGGCGGGGGACGAGGCGGTCCGCTTACGCCGCGCTGCGGCGGCCGCAGCCCTGCGCGCGGGTGAGCCCGAGCGTGCGGGGCAGGATCTCGCACAGGCGGCCGAGCTGATGAACCGGGGACCGGGGACCATGACCCGTCCGCCGCAGCCGGACGTGGCGCGCGCGCTGCTGGACGAGGCCCGGCGTTACGTCCACGGGGACCTCGTCTCGCAGGCCCGGCTCGCCACGGCCGAGGCGTTCACGGTTCCGGAGACCGATGTGCAGGCTCCGGGAGTGGCCGACCGCGCGCTGGAACTCGCCCGGCGATCCGGCGATCCGCTGGCGGAAAGCGCGGCGCTGGACCGGCTCACCACCGTGCAGCTCGCCGGGGGCGACGGGCGTGCGGCGTTGGCGAGCGCGCTGCGGCGCATCGATCTGCTGACCCCGGTGGCGCTCGACGCCAGTGCGGGCTTCGAAGTGTCCGACGCGCACATCATGGCCGTCGAGTCGGCGATCGCGGCCGGTGACCTGCGCGAGGCGAGGCGGGTCGCCGAGCGTGTCCGGGACCTGCCCTCGCATCGCGAGGTCGGCCACGTCGCGGTTGCGCGGCTGATGACCGTGTCCTCGCTGGACGGGGACTGGGACAGCGCCCTCGCCTCGGGCGCGCGCTTCCGCGAGAGCTGGGAACGAGCGGGCCGGCCGCGCGTTCCCACGCTCCGCCGCGCCGTCCAAGCCCTGGCCACGGTCCACGGTCTGCGTGGTGAGGAGGATGACCGCGCGGCCTGGATGAGGATCTTCAGCGCGCTCGAGCCCCGAAATCGGTCGGAGCACGACAAGAACCCCCGCGCTTTCTTCGACGCCCTTCTGCTGCTCCACCTCGATCAGCCCGAGCGGGCGCTGCGCGCGCTCACCACCTCGCCGGACGAGATCCAAGGCTGGTACCAGGCGATCTGGCGGCCCTGGTACGTGGCCCTGTGGGTGGAAGCGGCGGTGCTGGCCGATGTGCCGGACGCGGCCGAGCGGCTTCTGGCCGCCCGCCCGTTCATCGCCGACAACCCGGTCGCGGCGGCGCTCGTCGCCCGCGCTGCCGCGCTCGGCGCGGGCGATCGCGATGGCGTGCTCGCTGCGGCCCGCGCCCTGGAAGCAGCCGGCTGCCGCTACCAGTGGGCGCGCAGCCTCGTCCTCGCCGGTGGCCCCGACCGCGAACGGGGAGTTTCGGCGCTGCGCGCCATGGGCGCGACGGTCGTCTGACGACGGTACGCACGGACGGCACCGACCAGGACATCCGTGTCCGTTCCGTGCCGGACACGGATGTCCTGGCGCCTCCGCGAGCCGATCGTGGACCTCGTCAACCAGCGCCGGAACCGAGGACGTGACCACAGTGCTCCCCCTGAGCTTTCCCGCCGCAGAGATCGCGAACGACCGCCGACGCGTCCTGCTCGCCGAGGCCGACGCGCACCGGCTCGCGCGCGTGGCCACGCGGGGCCGCCCGATCCGGCTGATGTCGGCTCTCGTCCGACGTGGACGATCGGGCGGCGTCGCGCGTAGCGGAGTCGTATGTGGTGGGGCCGTTGCCGAGTAGCCCGGCCCGACAGCGGATCTCCTACCGTGGAGGCACTACGGCGCGGTTGCGTTCACGCTCCTGCCGGCAGGGACGGCATCGTGAAGAAGATCATCGGATTGTCGCCCGCTCCGCGGATCGGTGCGAGACCCAGCTCGTCGCGCAACGCGTTGAGGGCCTTGTAGTCGGCGCGCGACCTGGCCCGGGACGGGGTGAAGAAGGGAACCTCCTTCTCGCCCAGCCACCGCACCACGACCTTGCCCTCGTGCATCGGGAGGGTGGTGCGGAAGTGGAAGACGTCGTGGACGCTCACCGGGATGCCGGCCGGGACGCGAGGAAACAGGTTGTCGAGGTACCAACGCGCGAAGCTGCCGTTGTGGGCGGCGTCGACGAACAGATAGCCGGTGTCGGCGGGCACCCGGGCGAGGGTCTCCTTGATGTCGCCCTTCACGAACGTCCACCGGCCGTCGGCAAGGTCCTCCGGCACATTACGCACCACGTTGTCGATGATGTCGAAGCTGTGCAGATGCCCCGACCCGTTGTCCCGCAGGGCGCTGAGGATCCACGTGGTCGACCACCCGTGGAACGTCCCGAGCTCCATCACGGAGGCCGGCCGGGTGGCGCGCAGCAACAGGTAGGTGATC
>DASYES010000230.1:0-3951 GCA_036498885.1 Pseudonocardia sp. | reverse complement strand
GCTGGCCAGGGCACTGGCCGAGGCCCTGTTCGGCTCGGCCGACGCGCTGCTGCGCTTCGACATGAGCGAGTACGCCGACCGCAGTAGCGCGATGCGGCTGGTCGGGGCGCCGCCGGGACACATCGGTTACGACGACGCCGGTCAGCTCACCGAAGCCGTGCGACGCACCCGATACGCGGTGTTGCTGCTCGACGAGATCGAGAAGGCCCACGCAGACGTCACCGCCACGCTGCTGCAGGTGCTCGACGCGGGACGTCTCACCGACGCCCACGGGCGCACCGTCGACTTCACGAGCACGGTCGTGATCATGACCAGCAACCTCGGGGCGCATCAGCTCCTCGCGGCGGGACAGGCCGGGCGCCCCGCCGAGGAGGTGCGCGAGCCCGTGCTCGCTGCGATGCGGGCCCACTTCCGTCCGGAGTTCCTCAACCGGATCGACGAGATCGTGCTGTTCCACGCCCTCGACCGCGCCGAGCTGCGGCGAATCACCCACATGATGCTCGCCGAGACCGGGGAGCGCCTGCGCGCCCAGGGCATCACGCTGGACGTCACCGAGAGCGCGGTCGACTGGCTCGCCGAGCGCGGCCACCAGCCGGAGCTCGGGGCCCGCCCGCTTCGCCGCACCATCGCCCGCGAGCTCGACCGCAAGCTCTCCCGGATGATCATCGCTGGCGACCTCGGCGCGGGGCAGCGGGTCGTGGTGGACGTGCTGGACGGCGCCCTGGTGCTCCAACCCCGCACATCCTGAGCTGAGCGCACAACATCTGGCGCAGTAACCCCCCGAATCTTGGGCGGACCGCATAAAAGCGCTGGAACCATCCGTTCGCGTGTCACGACTCACGTACCGGCAGCCGTCCTAGTCGGGACACGGTGGAAGTCGGGAACGAATGTGGGGGGAACGAGATGGCACGAATCACCGTCATCGGCGCAGGCCTGAACGGCCTCGCCACGGCGCTGCTGCTCGCACGCGACGGCCACAGCGTCACGGTGCTGGAGCGTGACGCCGGGCAGCCGGAAGGTGACGCGGACGGGCAGTGGCAGAACTGGGAGCGACCGGGCGTCAGCCAGTTCCGGCTGCCCCACATCATGCAGGCGCTGTGGCGTCGGCTGATGGAACGGGAGCTGCCCGAGGTCATCGACGAGCTGGAGCGGCTGGGCGGCATCCGCCTGAGCCCGCTCGACACTCTGCCGCCCGCGGTGACCGGCGGCTCGCGCCCTGGCGACGAGGACCTGCGGCTCATGCTGGCCCGCCGGCCGGTCGTGGAAGGAGCGTTGGCGGCCGTGGCGGCGCGCACTCCCGGCGTCACGGTCCGGCGTGGGGCGCGCGCCGAGGCGCTGGTGGCCGCCGCGGACGCGAGCGGCGTCCCACACGTCAACGGCGTCGTCATCGACGGCGGTGAGACGGTGCCCGCCGACCTGGTGGTCGACGCGATGGGGCGCAACACCACGATCGACCGGATGCTCGCCGGCATCGGCGCCCGGCGTCCCGATGAGCAGAGCGAGGACCTGGGGTTCGTCTACTACTGCCGGCACTTCCGCAATGAGTCACCGCGGCCGGTGCCGAGCGCCATCATCTTCTACGAGGGCATGTCCCTGCTCTGGGTGCCCGCCGACGAGAACACCTTCGGCCTGGCGTTCGTCGTGGCGTCCAACGACCGCGAGCTGCGCGGGCTCCGCGATGTGCAGGCCTGGGACCGCGCTGCGGCGCTGGTCCCGGACCTCGTGCCGCTGCTGGCGATGTCGACACCGATCACCGACGTCCAGGTGATGTCCGGTGGCCCGGACCGGCACCGGTCCTTCGTCGTCGACGGTGAGTCAGTGGCCACCGGGGTGGTCGCGGTCGGTGACTCCGTCGTGCGCACCAACCCCTCGCTCGGCCGAGGCTCGGCGATCGGCATGGCACAGGCGTGCGTGCTGCGGGACGTACTCCGTGAGGTCGGACCGGACCGGCCGGCCGAGCTGGCACGCCGCTTCGCCGATGTGCTCGACGCCGTCGTCGGGAAGATGTACCGGCTGACGCTCGAGCAGGACCAGAACCGGATGGCCGAGATTCAGGCGGACATCGCAGGCAGGCCCCACCCGCCGGCGAGCGCGGCCTGGACGCTGCAGCGAGGGCTTCGGCAGATCATGATGGAAGAGCCCGACGCGCTGCGCATCTTCATGCGGTCCGCGCTGCAGGTCGAGGCCCTCGACCCGGCGGCGATCCCGCCGGCGCTGCGCGCCAGGATCACGGAGAAGGCCGATGATCCCGGCTACCCGCCCGCGGGACCCACCCGGGCCCAGCTGCTCGCGGCCGTCGCCGGGGCCGACCAGCCCGCGGAATCCGTCGCGTAAGGCCGTTTTCGACCGGGGCTGGACGGGCACACAAGCGGGAGCGTGGATCCGGAACCGATGAGGGGAGGCGTCGAATGGCGTCGCTGAAGAAGCAGCTGAAGGAGCTCACGAAGCGCCAGGACGCGCTCGAACGCGCGATGCGCGACCTCAAGCCCAAGAGACTGCGCAAGCTCGTCCGCCGGCTCGGCAACCAGAAGAGCCGGAAACCGCGAATCCCTTCACTGCCAGGACGGCGTGCCTCCTGACGGAGCCCGCTCTCCCGCCCCCGATCGCCCCAGCAGTTCGGTCGAGCACGGCTGCCCGCCGCCACCACCAGCGGTACGGCGTCCGTCGCCTTCGGCTTCTGGTTCGTGGTACTGGCCGCGATCACGTGGGTGGGCGCAATCGCCGCCACCCGGGAGAACAACGCGCTGACCGCGGTGCTGGGCACCCTGGCCGCGGGATCCACCCTCCTCGCCATCGCCCTGATGGGCGGCGTGCCGGTGGTCCAGACCGTGGCCGCCTACGTACTGCTCGTCTCCGCGGTTCTCGCCTGGTACCTCGGCAGCGCGATGATGCTGGAGGCCACCTTCAAGCGGGCCGTCCTTCCGGTCGGCAAGCACCGCTCGGCGCAGCTTCCCGGCGTGGTCCCGCGCAATCTGATCCAGTACGAGCCGGGCGTCAAGGCCGGGCAGTGACCACGAACGAATCATTGATCACGAACCAATAAGCACATAGGAACTCCGCCACCGTGCACGTCCGGCCTCGTGTGCGGTGGCGGTTTTCTGTGCTCGCCCGAGTAGCGTCACTGGGCATGGCTGATCAGAGCCTGAGTGAGCAGGCCCGCGAGGCAGTGCTCAAGGCGATCATCAAGGCCGCTCCGTCCGTGGGTAACAGCCCAGCCGGGGTCCGCGACCTCGCCGAGGCGTACGCGTTCGTGGAACGGGGCCTGATCCCGAACGCCGGGGTGCAGCACAAGCGGACGTGAGGAGTCCGGGGCGGCGGCTCCCCGGTTTACGCTGACGGTTCGGGAGGCGCACGAGATGCTGCACATCTCTCTCCTCGGCGAGCAGTCGATCACCGACGACGCCACCGGCACCGTCCGGACGCGGTCGTCGCGCTCCCTCGCGCTGGTGGCCTTCCTGGTCGCACACGGCGGGTCCCCCCAGTCCCGGCAACGCATCGCCGGGCTCTTCTGGCCCGACTCCACCGACGCGCAGGCACTGACCAACCTGCGTCGCGAACTCCACCACCTGAGGCAACTCCTGGGCGACCCTCCGCTCGTCGTCACGTCCAGGGATCTGTGCTGGGAGGACACCCCCGCCTGTCGCGTCGACGTGCGCACCTTCGACACCGAACGCCGCGCCGGGCTGGCCGCGGTGGCGGCCGACGACACCCAGGCGGTGATCACGCACGCCGGCGCGGCCATCACCTGCTACCGCGGCGACCTGCTGCCCGGCGTGTACGACGTCTGGCTGCTCGACGCCCGGTCCGAGCTCGAGAGCCAGTGCGTGGAGTTGTGCGACCTGAGCCGCGATGCGCGGACTCAGACCGGTGACCTCGTCGGCGCGATCGAGGCAGCACGCCGGCGAATCCAGCTCCGGCCGTTGGAAGAGGCCGGCTACCGGACCCTGATGA
>DASYES010000229.1:0-19936 GCA_036498885.1 Pseudonocardia sp. | reverse complement strand
CGCGACATGGACGCATGACGAGGAACGATCGCGCGCGATCAGCGAGATGCGTCCGGGTCGCGGGTGTACCGCCGGCCCCGTGGACGCGGGGCCGGCGGTACCGGGGGATCAACCCGTGCGGCGTACAGGGTTGATCCGGCGGCCCTGCGCAGCTCGGGCTCGACTCGGGGCGCCGGGTAGCACGGCGCCGCTGCGGGTCTTCGTGCCCGAGCGACCGCGACGGGCCGCCCTGTTGGACGGCGCGGGTTCTTCCGCATCGGCGGGCAGAACCGGCCGTCCGAGAACGGTGTCGCGCAGGACGGTGTCGCTGGGAAGTGTCTCGTCGAGGGCGGGGTCGCCCGCGGCGGTGGACAGCAATGGATCACGCATGAGTGCCTCCTGCAGGGTGATGACGAGGCCGGCAGCCGCAACGGCAGCGGAGCCGGGAAGAACCCGGGGCCGGCCGGATGACGGGGACGGGGCGGCGCGGACGACAGGTCCGGGCCGCGGTGCCGCACGAGGCGGTCGTCTCTACAGGCGCATGGGAGGAACGGTACGAGGTCCCGTACGCGGGGCGCCACAGGTTTTCCGGCTGCCGGCACTAGCGTCAGATCCATGACCGACTCCGCGGACGTCGTCGTGATCGGTGGGGGGATCGCCGGTGCGTCGATCGCCTACGAGCTCTCCGCCACCCGCTCGGTGGTTCTGGTCGAGGCCGAGACCGCACTGGCCCGGCACTCGACCGCCCGCTCGGCGGCCACGTACATCCCCGGCCACGGCACCCGTGCGGTCCGGTCGCTCATCGTCGCGAGCGGACCCCGCTTCGCCCGGCTCGCCGAGGAGCTCGACGCGCCGCCGTTGCTCACGCCGCGAACGGTGCTGCACATCGCCGTGGACGACCTGGGCGAGGCGGCGCTCGCCGCGCTGCTCCGCGAGCAGGCGCAGGAGCCGCTGGCGCCGGTGGCCCTGGACCCGTCGGAGGCGGAGCGCAGGTGCCCGCTCCTCCTGCCGGGCGTCGTGCGGGCGGCCGCGGTGGTGGAGGGCGCGGCGGACGTGGACACCGAGGCGCTGCACCAGGCCTACGTCCGTGGTCTGCGCAGGCGTGGCGGCACGGTCCGGGCCGGTGCGCCGGTCACTGCGCTGGAGTCGCGGGGTGGCGGCTGGCGGGTGCACGCAGGGGCCGGCGCGATCGACACGGTCGACGTCGTGGACGCCGCGGGCGCGTGGGCCGACGTCGTGGCCGGGCTCGCCGGCGTCCCGCCCGTCGGGCTCGTTCCGTTCCGGCGCACGATCGCGCTCGTCCCGATACCCGACGCGGCCCGGTCGCGGGTGCCCGCCGGCCCGCTGCCGATGGTGCGGGAGGCCGACGAGCGGTTCTACTTCAAACCGGAGGGCGATGGGCTGCTGGTGAGCCCTGCCGACGAGACGCCCGTCGAGCCGCACGACGCCCGGCCCGACGAGCTGGACGTGGCGACCGGGCTGGAGCGCGTCGAGGCCGTCACCGGGCTCGGGCTGCGGTCGGTGCGCACCAGCTGGGCGGGGCTGCGGTCGTTCGTGGCGGACCGCCGTCCGGTGGTCGGGGCCCGCCCCGACCACCCCGGCTTCCACTTCTTCGCAGGTCAGGGCGGGTCGGGCATCGAAAGTTCACCGGCGCTCGCGGCGTTCGGCGCGGCGGTGGTGACGGGGGAGGCGGTGCCTGCCGACATCGCGGTCGTTCCCGACATGTTGAGCCCAACGCGGCTGTAAGCTCCTGCTTACATCAGTCGGAAATGCGCGAAGGAGACCGGTGACCTCCACCGTCGAGCTGTTCGAGGGCGCCTTCTGGCGCGACCCCTACCCGGCCTACGCGGCCCTGCGCTCCGACGAGCCGGTGTGCAGGCTTGAGCGCCCGGACGGCACGGTCTGGCTCCTCACCCGCTACGCCGACGTACGCGCGGCACTGGCCGACCCCCGGCTGAGCAAGGACTGGCGCTACACGCTGCCGCCCGAAGCGCGGGCAGATGCTCCCACCCCGCACGTCCCCATGATGCTGCTGATGGATCCGCCGGAGCACACCCGGCTGCGGAAGCTGGTGTCGCGCTCGTTCACCCTGCGGCGCATGGAGGAGCTGCGCCCGCGGGTCGAGCAGATCGCCGTCGAGCTCCTCGACGCGCTGCCGGCCTCCGGCCGGGTCGACATCATGGCCGAGTACGCGTTCCTGCTGCCCGTCTTCGTGATCTGCGAGCTGCTCGGTGTACCCGCCGATGATCGCGACGACTTCGCGGCCTGGTCCAACACGATGGTCGACGAGTCGACGCGCGACGAGTCGATGGCCGCGTCCGCCAAACTCTTCGAGTACCTGAGCGCGCTGATCGAGCAGAAGCGCCGGCAGCCCGACGACGCCCTCATCAGCGGGCTGATCGAGGTCGCGGAGGACGGTGACCGGCTCTCGCAGGCCGAACTGGTCGGCATGGCGATGATGCTGCTCATCGCCGGGCACGAGACCACGGTCAACCTCATCGGCAACGGCCTGCTCGCGCTGCTCACCCACCCCGAGCAGCTCGCGCTCCTGCGCGCGCGCCCGGAGCTGCTGCCGTCGGCGATCGAGGAGTTCCTCCGCTGGGACGCGCCGGTGCACAGCACTCCGTCCCGCTTCGCCGCCGAGGACGTCGAGTACTCAGGCGTCACGATCCCGGCCGGCTCGATCGTCCAGCTCTCGCTGGCCGCGGCCAACCGCGACCAGGAGCGCTTCACCGACTCCGAGGAGCTGCGCGTCGACCGCGACGTCACCGGCCACGTCGCCTTCGGACACGGCCTTCACCACTGCCTGGGCGCGCAGCTGGCGCGCATCGAAGGCCAGGAGGCGATCGGGATGCTGCTCGCCCGGCGCCCGGAGCTGGCGCTGGCGATCGATCCACAGGAGCTGCTGCACCGGCGCAGCACGCTCATCCGCGGCCTGACCACCCTCCCGGTGGAGCTCGGTCCCTCCGCCTGATCGGTGCTCCCGCACCACGGCAGCGCGCCTCAGTGCAGCGGTGCGCCTGTCGCCGCCCGTACCTCGTCCGGGGTGACGCCGGGGGCGGTCTCCACGAGCGTGAGGCCCTCGTCGGTCACGTCGATCACGGCGAGGTCGGTGATGATCCGGTCCACGCAGGCGGCGCCGGTGAGTGGCAGCGTGCACTCCTGCACGATCTTCGGTGAGCCGTCGCGAGCGGTGTGCTCCATCATGACGATCACCCGCCGGGCGCCGTGGACGAGATCCATCGCCCCGCCCATACCCTTGATCATCTTGCCCGGCACGGCCCAGTTGGCGAGGTCGCCGCGGGCACTGACCTGCATCGCCCCGAGCACGGCCACGTCGACGTGCCCGCCCCGGATCATGCCGAAGCTGGAGGCGGAGTCGAAGTAGGAGGCGCCGGGCAGGACGGTGACGGTCTCCTTGCCTGCGTTGATCAGGTCGGCGTCGATCTCGTCCTCGGTGGGGTACGGGCCCACACCCAGGATGCCGTTCTCCGAGTGCAGCACGACGGTGCGCCCCGCCGGGATGAAGCCGGGCACGAGCGTCGGCATGCCGATCCCGAGGTTGACATACGAGCCGTCGGGCAGCTCGGCGGCCACGCGGGCGGCGAGCTGGTCGCGGGTGAGCGTCATGCCGTCTCCACCTTCGAAGCGCGCACTGTCCGGAACTCGATGGGCTTGTCGGCGTCGGGCACGTGCACCACTCGCTGCACCTGGATGCCCGGGGTGTGCACGGCGTCCGGGTCGATCTCTCCCGGCTCGACGAGGTGCTCGACCTGGGCGATCGTGATCCGGCCGGCCGCGGCGCACACCGGGTTGAAATTGCGGGAGCTGCGGCGGTAGACGAGGTTGCCGTGGCGATCGCCCTTCCACGCGTGCACCAGGGCGTAGTCGGGGAAGATCGCCTCTTCCAGCACGTAGGACTCCCCGCGGAACTCCCGCACCTCCTTGCGCGGCGAGTGCACGGCCACACCACCGTCGGCGGCGTAACGCCAGGGCAGCCCGCCCTCGGCGACCTGGGTGCCGACACCGGCGGGGGTGAAGAACGCCGGGATACCCGCACCGCCCGCCCGCAGCCGCTCGGCGAGCGTGCCCTGCGGGGTCAGCTCCAGCTCGATCTCCCCGGCCAGATACTGGCGGGCGAACTCCTTGTTGTTGCCCACGTAGGAGCCGATCGTGCGGCGGATCCTGCCGGCCGCCAGCAGCGTGCCCAGCCCGAAGCCGTCCAGGCCGAGATTGTTGCTGATCGTCTCCAGGTCCGTGGCGCCGTGCTCGAGCAGCGCCGCGATCAACGCGGCCGGAACCCCGGACATCCCGAACCCACCCACCGCGAGTGACGCGCCGTCAGGGACGTCGGCCACCGCCTCGGCCGCGGACGCGACCACCTTGTCCATCACGAAAGCCGACCCTACGACGCCGTGCGTCAGACGTACAACTGTTCGCACAGCGAACAGGCCCTCGACCCCCGCGAGTCGCCCGTTCCCACCCCGCGAGTCGCCGGGTTCGTCCGTCCGAGACGCCCGACGATCGGGGCTGTGCCTCGCGGCCGCACGCGGACACGTACGGTTCCGGCCCATGTCCAGTGCTCTGTTCGACCCGGTGTTCGGGGCCGACCGGGTGGCCGCCCGGCTCGACGACGCGTCCTGGGTGGCCGCGCTGGTCGCCGTCGAGGTGGCGCTGTCCCACGCCGCCGCCGAGCACGGGGTCGTCCCCGCGAAGGATGCGGAGCGCATCGCGACGGTGGCAGCGGACCTCAGGATCGACCCCGCCGACCTGGGGCGGGCGGCGGTCGAGGGCGGAAACCCGGTGATCCCGCTGGTCCGGCTGCTGAGGTCGGCCGCGGGGGAGGCGGGTCGCTCGGTCCACCCCGGCGCCACCAGCCAGGACATCATGGACACCGCCGCGGTGCTCCTCGTGGGCTGGGCCGGGGAGATCGTGCTCGACGACCTGCGCGGCGCGGCCGACGCCGCCGCGGCGCTGGCCGACGCGCACCGGACGACCCCGATGATCGCCCGCACCCTCGGCCAGCAGGCGTTGCCCACGACGTTCGGCCTGGTCGCGGCCGGCTGGTGCGCCGGGCTCGACCGGGCCAGGACGGGCCTGGCGCGCGTCCTCGCCGCACTGCCCGTCCAGCTCGGCGGGGCGGCGGGCACCCTCGCGGCGCTGCATCCGCACGGTCCCGCCGTGGCCGCGTCGCTCGCCGCGGGCCTGCGGCTCGCCGACGTTCCGCCGTGGCACACCGAGCGCACGCGGATCGGCGAGCTCGCCGGCGCGCTGGCCGTCGCCGCCGGGGCCTGCGCGAAGCCGGCCACGGACGTCGTCCTGCTTGCCGGGACGGAGCTCGGGGAGGTGTCCGAGGCCGCGCCGGGCGACTCGTCGTCGATGCCGCACAAACGCAATCCGATCGCCGCGATCACGGCGCGCGGCGCGGCGCGACGCGCTCCCGGGCTCGCCGCGGTGCTGCTCGCCGCCGCCGACCACGAGCACCAGCGCGCGGCCGGAGCCTGGCACGCCGAGTGGGAGACGCTCGGCGATCTGCTCCGTGCCACCGGCGGCGCCGCGGCCCGGCTGCGGACGTCGCTGGAGGGCCTGGCCGTCCACCCCGACCGGATGGCCGCCAACCTCGCGCTCACCACCGGAACGGACCCCTCGCCGGGGCACGCCGCCGACCTGGTGGACCGGCTGCTCGCGGAGCGGCCGTGACGGCGGCGACGCGGTGACGGAGCACGTCCGCTCGCTCGCCCGCGGTCTCGCCGTGATCAGGGCGTTCGACGCCGAGCACCCGCAGCAGACCCTCAGCGACGTCGCGCGGCGCACCGGGCTGCCGCGCGCCGCAACCCGGCGCTTCCTGCACACCCTCACCGAGCTCGGCTACGTCCGCACCGACGGACGGATCTTCGCGCTCACTCCACGCGTGCTGGAGCTGGGCTACTCCTACCTCTCCAGCCTGTCCTTACCCGAGATCGCCGCGCCGCACCTGGAGGCGCTGGTCCGCGAGGTGCAGGAGTCGGCCTCGGTCTCGGTGCTCGACGGCGGCGACGTCGTCTACGTCGCCAGGGTGCCGACCTCGCGGATCATGACGGTCGCCATCACGATCGGCACCCGACTCCCGGCTTACGCCACGTCCATGGGGCGGGTGCTGCTGGCGGCCCTCCCGCCCGAGGAGCGGGCACAGCGGCTCGCGGAGCTGCGCCCGCGAGCCCTGACCGATCGCACCCTCACCGATCCGGCGGATCTCGCCCGCGAGCTCGACGGTGTGCGCGAGGCCGGGTTCTGCGTTGTCGACCAGGAGCTGGAGCTGGGGTTGCGTTCGATCTCCGTGCCGGTGCGGGGTGCGGCCGGCAGCGTCGTGGCGGCGGCGAACGTCAGCACGAGGGCCGGGTCGCGTGACGTCGTAGGCGAGATCCTCCCGGCGCTGCGAGTCTGTGCGTCAGCGATCGAGGCCGACATCGCCGCGGGTGACCGGGGTCCGCGCTGACGCCTACGCCGATCGGTGGGAATGTGCCGGCGGCGGCCTCGGGTTTGCACGGGGGACCGGTCGACGTGAGCCACCGGAGGGACACATGGCGCAGGGCACGTATCTGGCGGTGGAAGTGTCCGGGGCGGGTCGGCATCCGGCTGCGTGGCGTCGGCCCGATGCGCGTCCCGAGGACCTGCTCACCGCCGCCTATCACGTCGAGCTGCTGAGGCTCGCCGCCGGCGCCGACTTCGTGGCCGTGCCCGACTCGCTCGTCCCGCCCTCCGCCGACCCGGGCGTGGTCCCCCTGCGACTGGACGCCGTGGCGATCGCCGCGCGAGTGGCGCCGGTCGTTCCCGAGGTCGGGCTGGTCCCGGCGGTGACCGTCACGCACACCGAGCCGTTCCACATCTCGAAGGCGATCGCCACCCTCGACCTCGTGTCCTCCGGCCGCGCCGGCTGGGAGCCCGACGTGTCGCGAACACCCGCGGAGGCGGAGCTGTTCGGTCGCAAGAAGGCCGCACCGCCCGCCGAGCTGTGGCGCGAAGCCGCCGACGTCATCGAGGTCGTGGTACGGCTGTGGGACTCGTGGGAGGACGATGCGGTCGTCCGCGACGTCGCCACCGGCCGCTACGTCGACCGCGACAAGCTGCACTACATCGACTTCACCGGCGACTTCTTCTCCGTCAAGGGCCCGTCGATCACCCCGCGCAGCCCGCAGGCGCACCCGCTTGTCGTGTTGCGCGGCGACGAACCCGAGGCATTGCAGCTCGCAGCCGCCCGGGCCGACGTGGTGCGGGTCGCGGCTGCCGACCTCGCTGCGGCACACACCGCGCGCGAACGGGTGCGTGCGGCGGCCGCGGCGGCCGGTCGGAACCCGGACGACGTCGCCGTGCTGCTCGACGTCGAGGTGCTGCTGGACTCGGACACGTCGAGGGCCCGCCGTGCGCTCGACGAACTCGACGCCCACGGCGAGCTCGCCGCCTCCTCGCTGCGGGTCGTCGACACGGCGGACGCCCTGGTCGACGTGATCGCCGAGGCCGTCTCCGGCGGTGCTGCCGACGGCGTCACCGCCGTGCCACTGGCGCTGCCCGGTGGCCTACGGGCCATCGCCGCCGATGTCCTGCCCCGGCTCGTCGACCGCGGCCTGCGGACGCCGGTGCCGCCCGGGGCGACGCTGCGCGAGCGCTTCGGCCTGCCCCGGCCCACCAACCGGTACGTGGAGGTGGACGCATGAGCCGCAAGAAGCAGATGCATCTGGCCGCACACTTTCCCGGCGTCAACAACACCACGGTCTGGAGCGACCCCGAGTCGGGAAGCCAGACCGACTTCGCCTCGTTCGTGCACTTCGCTCGGACTGCCGAGCGGGGCCTGTTCGACTTCCTGTTCCTCGCCGAGGGGCTGCGGCTGCGCGAGCATCGCGGCCGGATCCACGACCTCGACGTGGTCGGGCGGCCCGACACGCTCACCGTGCTGAACGCGATCGCCGCCGTCACGACGCACCTGGGCCTGGGCGGCACGCTCAACACCACGTTCAACGAGCCCTACGAGCTCGCGAAGCAGCTGGCCTCGCTCGACCACCTGTCCGGCGGCCGCGCCGCGTGGAACCTCGTCACCAGCTCGGACGCGTTCACCGGCGAGAACTTCCGCCGAGGCGGGTTCCTGGCACCCGAGCAGCGCTATGAGCGGGCACAGGAGATCCTCGACGCGGTCCGTGAACTGTGGCTCTCCTGGGCGCAGGACGCGGTGGTGGCCGACCGGGAGCGCGGCGTGTTCGTCCGCGACGGCGCGGCGCCCGTCGTCGAGCACAGGGGAGAGCAGTTCTCGTTCTCGGGACGGTTCTCGCTCCCGCCGACCCCGCAAGGTCATCCGGTGCTGATCCAGTCCGGCGACTCCGATGCGGGCCGTGAGTTCGGGGCCCGCACCGCCGACGCGATCTTCTCGCGGCACGGCACGCTGGAGGCCGGCCAGGCGTTCTACCGCGACCTGAAAGGCAGGCTCGCGCGCTACGGACGCTCCGAACGGGACGTGACGATCCTGCCGGCCACGACGTTCGCGCTGGGCGACACCGCAGAGGAGGCCGAGGAGCTGGCCGCGCAGGTGCGGCGGGCGCAGGTGAGTCCGCAGACCGCGATCGCGTTCCTCGAGCAGGTGTGGGGCCGCGACCTGTCGGCCTATGACCCGGACGGCCCGCTGCCCGACGTCGACCCGGACCCGGAGGGCGTCTCGATCACCCGCGGCCGGGTGCGGCACGAGAAGGACACGACGGCGGTGGCCCGGCAGTGGCGGGAGCTCTCCGAGGCGAAGGGCGGCCTCTCGATCCGAGAACTGATCATCGAGACGACCGCGCGGCAGTCGTTCGTCGGCACGCCACGGCAGGTGGCCGAGCAGATGGACACCTACGTGCAGGAGAACGCCTCCGACGGCTTCATCCTCATCCCGCACCTGGTGCCCGGCGGCCTCGACGCGTTCGTCGAGAAGGTGGTGCCGGAGCTGCAGGACCGCGGCAGCTACCGCACCGAATACACCGGGCCAACCTTGCGCGACCACCTCGGGCTCGCCCGCCCCACCGCCGGTCTGCCCACGGCGCGGGCACTGGGATGACGGCGGTCAGAGCCGGCCTCGGTCGGGTGCCGCGCGGGCGGCCTCGATCCGGTTGCGCGCCCCGAGCTCGGTGATCGCCGTCGAGAGGTAGTTGCGCACCGTCCCCTCGGCCAGGCGGAGCCTTGCCGCGATCTCGGAGTTGGGCAGGCCTTCGGCGGCGATGCGGAGCACGTCGCCGGCCCGCACGGTCATTTCCACCGCGTCCAGGGCGGTCAGGCCGCCGTAGCGGTGGTGCCCACCGGCGACGTGCAGTACCTCGATCATGACGCACACGGTGCCGCGCGGAGGTCGCCCAGGCAGCGGACGGCGTCAGGGTCTCGACCTGACAAAAGTCACATCGGCGGGAGATCACCGAAATGTCGGTGGAGCCCGGCACACTCCGCGCCATGGCCGAGCGAGTGCTGTCCACGGAGGAGCTCAATCGGGCGGTCCTCGCCCGTCAGCTCCTTCTGGAGCGCTCGGCATTGCCGCCGGAACGCGTCGTCGAGCAGGTCGCGGCATTGCAGACGCAGTACGCGCCGTCGGGCTACGTGGGGTTGTGGTCGAGGCTCGCAGGCTTTCGCCGGGAGATGCTCACCGACGCCCTGATGGGCGGCCGCATCGTGCAGGGGTGGGTCATGCGCTGCACCATCCACATGGTCTCGGCACGTGACTACCGGCCCCTCACCGAGGCCGTGCGCGCTCCGCGGCGGGAGTGGTGGCTCCGGGCCTACCGGGCCGCCGGCACCGACATGCCGAAGGTCGCCGATGCCGTGCGCCGCTATCTGGGGGATGGCCCGCTCAAGCAGGCCGAGATCCAGCGGCTCCTCGCCGCCGACGGTTTCCCGCGCGAGGTGTGGTCCGGGGCCCAGCTCTGGATCGACCTGGTCCGGGTGCCGCCCGCAGGCACCTGGGCCACACCGCGAGCTCACGTCTACGGGCTGGCGGAGCACACGGTTCCCGTGTCCGAGCCGGCTCCGTCGGAGTGGGAGGGTCAGGAGCTGCTCGTGCGGCGCTACCTGGGTGGGTTCGGCCCGGCGTCCGCCAAGGACGTCTCGTCGTTCTGCGGGTGGACGGTCACCGCGGCGCGACAGGTGTTGCAACGCCTGGAGCTGCGCCGGTTCCGTGACGAGTCGGGGGGCGAGCTGTTCGACCTACCCGGCGCCCCGCTGCCGCCTGCCGGCACTCCGGCGCCCGTGCGGTTCCTGGGGCAGTGGGACGCGGTGCTCCTCGTCCACGCGCGGCGCGCGCAGATCCTTCCGGAGAAGCACCGGCCGGTGGTCTTCGCCAAGACGTCGCCCCAGTCGGTGCCCACGTTCCTCGTCGACGGCCGGGTAGCGGGCACCTGGCGTTATGTCGACGGCGCCGTCCGCTGCGAGCCGTTCCACGAGCTGTCCCGTGCCGCCGCGCGTGAGCTGCAGGAGGAGGCCGAGCGCCTCGCGCAGTTCTACGCGTCGGGCTGAGGGTCGGGCGGGTCAGGGAACGCGGATGTCCGAGCGGTAGCCGCTCATCCCGCGTAGCTCCGCGAGCTCCCGCTCCCGGTCGCGGTCGGCAGGCGCGGGGGCGTCGTGCCGAACGGACGGACGGACGATCGAGATCGTGACGGCGATGGCGACGAGGAGAAGAACGATGAGTGCGGTAGCCATGGCAGAAATTATTCGCTGATCTACTTCCTGCCAACAGTGGCAGATGTGCCTAGCACAGCAAAAATCCTGCCACTATGCTCTCCGCATGCTGTCCACCGTCGCTGCGCTGGTGCTTCCGGAGGTCTCGCCGTTCGAGTTCGGCACGATCTGCGAGGTCTTCGGCATCGACCGCACGGCCGAGGGAGTGCCGCCCTTCGAGCTGCGCGTGTGCGGTCCGGTGGCCGGGGAACCGGTGTCGAGCACCGTGGGAATGGGTGTCGTCCCGCACCACGGGCTCGAGGGACTGCGGGGCGCCGACCTCGTCGCGGTCGCGGCCACCCGCCTGCGGACGTTCCCCGAGCCGGTCCTCGACGCGCTGCGCGACGCCGCGGCCGACGGAGCCACGCTGCTCAGCGTCTGCTCGGGAGCGTTCGTGCTCGGTGCGGCTGGGCTGCTCGACGGGCGCCACTGCACCACCCACTGGATCAACGTCGACGAGCTGCGCGAGCTCCACCCGCAGGCCCTCGTCGACCCGGACGTGCTGTTCGTCGACGACGGCAACATCATCACCAGCGCCGGCACGGCGGCGGGTATCGATGCCTGCCTGCACCTGGTGCGCCGGGAGTTGGGCAGCGGGGTCGTCAACGTGATCGCCCGCCGCATGGTCGTCCCACCACAACGGGACGGTGGGCAGCGGCAGTTCGTGGAGCAGCCCGTGCCGCGGTGCTCGTCCGACGGCCTCGCGCCCGTGCTCGACTGGGTGCTCGAGCATCTGGAGGTGGAGCACACGGTCACCGACCTGGCTCGACGGGCCCGCATGTCCGACCGCAGCTTCGCCCGCCGCTTCGTCGCCGAGACCGGCACCACGCCCCACCGCTGGCTCACCCTCCAGCGCGTACAGCGGGCCCAGCGACTTCTCGAGGACACCGACCTCGGCATCGACGAGGTGGCCGAGAGCAGCGGTTTCGGGAGCGGGGCGCTGCTGCGCCACCACTTCCGGAAGGTCGTCGGGGTCGCGCCGGCCGACTACCGGCGCACGTTCACGGTGCGCGCGGCGGTCGCCGGAAGCTGAGGGCAGCTACGCCAGGCTCCCGCGACGCTGACGGCTCGCGCCGGGAACGGGCGACTCGCGCCCCGGAAACGGGCGACTCGCGCCCTGGGAACGGGCGACTCGCGGGGAGCGGACGGCTCGCGGGGTCAGTCGGCCAGCAGGCTCACCGGCTCGGAGGCGCGGCCGCCGAGCTCGACCTGGTGCACGAGCTGTGCGATCGGCAGTGGTCGGCTGCGGGTGACGGTGGCGGCGGCCACGCCCGGCAGGGCGATGAACGGATACGAGTCCTCCAGCCGCGCCACGCGCTCACACACCTCCTCGCAGAACCACATGACCTTCTCCGGGGCCCAGGAGGGGAGCACGACGAGGAAGTCCTCGCGGCCGATCCGCACCACCCGGTCGACGCTCGTCAGCAGGTCCTGCACGCACTCACTCACTCCATGCAGGGCGGCGAGCTCCGCGCGCAGGCCGTAGTCCGCCCGCACCTCGGCGATGCCGAACACCCGCAACAGCGCCAGACCGATCGGCAGCGTGCCCGCGCCGAGACCGGCCGTCCAGCGCTTGAGGAACTTCTCGGTGTACAGGCCGGTGCGGGGGTCTCGTTCGCCGCTGTCCTCCGCGACGGCTTCGAGCGCCACCTGCGCCTCGGTGCGGGAGCGGACGGCGGCCTGCATCCGGTCGGCGAGGAACCGGGCCGGAACGCCCCACCAGCCCTGGTGCTCGGCCTCGGGTACCCGCTGCACGGCCTTCAGCACGTCGTCCATCTCGGCGAGCAACCCCGGGGGCAGCCGCAGCTGCGACCGCAGCCGCAGTACCTCCCGGAAGGCGTCCTCGCGGCGGAAGGACCACCGACCGCGGAAGCGTCTGCCCTCCTCGATCGTCCGGGCAACGGGGTCGACCGTCTCCAGGTCGGTGGCGACGAGGGTGGCGCCGCCGTGCGGTCCGAGCACGGTGACGCTCCACTCCCGGGCGAGCGGCCCCGCCGCCGGCACCAGCGCGAGATGGAGCCCGCGGGGCAGTTGGGGCGGGATCTCCTCGGCCATCCCGACGAGCGTGATGGCACCTGACGACGCGATGTTCCGGTAAACGGGCAGCTCGCGCTGGAAGTAGGAGTGCTTCTGGAACATCGCGACGACGATCAGCGGCTCACCCGGGGCGGCTGCGAGGGCGAACTGCTCGATCGCGTGAGACAACTCCACGAGCACGGGCTTGCCGAGAAGTTCGCCGGCCCCAACACGATCCACGAGCCCGGAGGGTAGTCCGGATTTTTGTACCCCCCGTTGCGCCGAACGGCTGAAGGGCGACGGTTGGCACGTTTGTCGTGCACATCACAGTCAAATGTCGCGTCGCGTCCCTCGCGCCACTGCAGACGCGCTCGACGACCGGAGGGAGATCGGCCACGTGCGCGCCGCCAGGGTGTCGGGACGATCGAGTGGGCGGGGATCCGGTGCGGTACCGAGGTCGGTGATGCGGCGCGCTGAAGCAAGTCCGGATCGCCCTGGAGTGGCAGGATCGACCTAGGACCATCACGGGAGATGAGCTCATGCAGCAGGGACAGGCGCGGGTCGCGGTGATCGGAGCCGGCCCGTCCGGTCTGTACGCGGCGGCCGCTCTCCTCGCGTCCGGCGAGCCGGTGAGCGTCGAGGTGCTGGATCGACTACCCGCGCCCTACGGGCTGGTGCGGTACGGCGTCGCGCCCGACCACGTGAAGATGAAGTCGGTCATCCGGGTGCTGCAGAAGCCGTTCGACCCGGCCCACGTCGAGTTCCTGGGCGGGGTGCGGGTGGGCGAGGGCGGCATACCGTTGGACGCGGTGCGCGAGCATTTCCACGCGGTCGTCCACGCCACAGGCAGCTCGGTGGATCGGCAGCTCGGGGTGCCCGGCGAGGATCTGGCGGGTTCGCTCGGCTCGGGCGCGTTCGTGAGCTGGTACTGCGGCCACCCCGACCGTGTGGAGCTGCAACCGGTGCTCGACCGCCCCGGCGTCGCCGTCGTCGGCGCGGGGAACGTGGCCCTCGACGTGGCGCGCGTGCTGGCCAAGACGGCCGACGAGATGGCCGAGACCGACGTGCCCGAGCCGGTGCTGAGCGCACTGCGCGGCAGCGCCGTACGTGACGTCCACGTCCTGATCCGCCGGGGCCCGCAGCACGTCCGCTTCACGCCCGCCGAACTGCGCCAGATCGGCGAGCTCCACAACGCCGACGTGATCGTCCACGACGACGGGTTGCTCGCCGCCGGCGTCGAGGATCCTGAGGACCGGCGCCAGCGGCAGAACCTGGACATGCTCCGGGAGTGGGCCGCTCGCGAGACCACCGGCAAGCCGCGCCGGATCCATCTGCGGTTCCTGCGCAGCCCGGTGCGCCTGCTCGGTGTGGACGGCCGCGTGAGTGGCGTCGTGGTGGAGCGCAACAAGATCGACGCCGACGGCCGGGTGGTCGCCACCGGCGAGGAGGAGACCTTCGACGCCGGGCTCGTCGTGCGCGCCATCGGCTACGACGGGGAGCCGATCGAGGGGCTCCCGTTCGATGCCCGCACCGGCACCGTGCCGAACGACGGCGGTCGCGTGATGCGCGACGGCGTGCCGGTGCCCGGCGCGTACGTCACGGGCTGGATCAAGCGTGGCCCGACGGGTGTGATCGGCACGAACAAGGCCGACGCTTCCGAGACGGTCGCGGCGCTCCTGGCCGACCTGCCCGGGCTCCCCACGCCCGCGCACCCCGAGCCGGAGGCGTTCCGCGCGGCACTGGCGTCGTACGGGATGCGCCCGGTCGACTGGACGGGCTGGTTGCGCCTGGATGCGGAGGAGGTCCGCCGCGGCGGTCTGCGCGGCGCGGAACGCGTCAAGGTGGCCGACCTCGCAGACATGCTCGACGCCGCGCACGGGGCGCGCACTTCCTGATCGGCGTTAGCCTCCGGTGTGCGCTCACTGCTCCTGTCGCGTCGGGATCTGGACTTCCTGCTCTACGACTGGCTCGACGTCGAGTCGCTGACCGCCCGGCCGCGCTTCGCCGACCACTCGCGCACGACGTTCGACGCCGTGCTCGACCTCTCCGAGCAGGTGGCGGCGAAGCACTTCGCCCCGCACAACCGGGCGGCCGACCTCGCCGAACCCCGGTTCGACGGCGAGCGCGTCCACATGATCCCCGAGGTGGGCGAGGCGCTGCGGGTGTACGGCGAGGCCGGCTTCGTCGGGGCCGGGTTGGACGAGTCGGTCGGTGGCATGCAGCTGCCACAGACCGTCACGCAGGCCTGCTCGCTGTGGTTCCTGGCCGCGAACATCGGCACGGCGGCCTACCCGTTCCTCACCGTTGCCGGAGCGAACCTGCTGATGGCGCACGGGAGCCCGGAGCAGGTGCAGACGTTCGTCCCGCCGATGGTCGAGGGCCGCTGGTTCGCGACGATGTGCCTGTCCGAGCCGCAGGCGGGGTCGTCGCTCGCGGACATCACCACGCGCGCCGAACCTCGCGACGACGGCACCTACCGGCTGTCGGGCAACAAGATGTGGATCTCCGCGGGTGACCACGAGATGGGCGAGAACATCGTCCACCTGGTGCTGGCCAAGATCGCCGGCGGTGCGCAAGGAGTGAAGGGCATCTCGCTGTTCGTCGTCCCCCGGTTCCTGGTCGGTGCGGACGGTTCGCGTGGTGAGCGCAACGACGTGGCGCTGGCCGGGGTGAACCACAAGATGGGCTACCGCGGCACTGTGAACACCCTCCTGAACTTCGGGGAAGGCCGGTACACGCCCGGCGGGGAGCCCGGAGCCGTGGGGTATCTGGTGGGGGAGCCGCACCACGGCCTCACCTACATGTTCCACATGATGAACGAGGCACGCGTCGGGGTCGGCGGGGGAGCGACCGCCCTCGGGTACAGCGGCTACCTGCATGCCCTGGACTACGCGCGCACCCGCACGCAGGGCAGGCCTCTCGGCGCGAAGGACCCCGCCGCACCTCAGACCCCGATCATCGAGCACCCGGACGTCGCCCGGATGCTGCTCGCGCAGAAGTCGTACGCGGAGGGTGCGCTGGCGCTGGTCCTCTACTGCGCCCGGCTGCTCGACGAGGAGCGCACGGCGGCGACGCCGGAGGAGCGGGGCAGGGCACACCTGCTGCTCGACGTGCTCACGCCGATCGCGAAGAGCTGGCCTTCGCAGTGGTGCCTGCACGGCAACGACCTGGCGATCCAGGTGCACGGCGGGTACGGCTACACGCGGGAGTACGCCGTCGAGCAGCTCTATCGCGACAACCGGCTCAACGCGATCCACGAGGGCACCCACGGCATCCAGGGCCTGGACCTGTTGGGTCGCAAGGTCGTGATGGACGGCGGCGCCGGGCTCACCCTCCTGCTGGAGACGATCACCGAGACGGCAGGCAAGGCCAGGGCGGCCGGTGGCGAGCCGGCCTCCTACTCCGACGGCCTCGCCACCGCCGCGGCGAGGATCGGGGAGGTCACGACCACGCTCTGGAAGGCCGGGGACCCGGCCGTGACCCTGGCCAACTCCTCGATCTACCTCGAGGCCGTCGGGCACGTGGTGGTGGCCTGGATGTGGCTGGAGCAGATGCTGGCCGCAGGGTCACGCGAGGACGACTTCGCCGAGGGCAAGCGGGCGGCGGCGCGGTATTTCTTCCGCTACGAGCTCCCGCAGACCGGCCCGCAGTTCGCGCTGCTGGCGGACCTGGACCGCACCACCATCGACGTGCGCTCCGAGTGGTTCTAGTGGCGCGTTTCCTCGGCACGAGGGCGACGGGTGGGTCAGCAGGGTGCCACCGACACGACTGCCGGGACGTCTCCCATCCGCTTCTCGAAGGTGGCCGACTCGTCGCTGGTGACCGAGACGGTGCAGGTGACCGAGCTGTAGGGGACACCGTCGCGGACCTCGACCGTGAAGTCGCGGACGGGGAATCCGCACGCGCGAAGCGCCGCGCCGATGCGCAGCACGCCGTCCATGCCGCCGGTGGTGACGATCTCGAGACGGCGCTGCAGGCGGGGGGCCCAGGTCGTGCGGGGGGAATGGCCGATAACGGTCATTGTGGCTCCAGGGGTTCCGTTGGGGTACGGGTACCCGAGCCAGGCCTCGGAAAGGAAAAGGGGAGAGACGGCGCGCCGGCGGCCTGGCTCAGCCGACGCGCAAACGTACGGCCGTGTCGAGGATGACGGCGGTACGCATGGCGACGACTTTAGCGCGGTGTTCCGGTGATCTCCACGCGGCCTGGTCGACGGGCCTCGATGAGGTGGTAACAGTTGCGGGTAGCTGCCGGGAGTGCTCCTCGCTCCTCCTCCCGGCGTCCGCCCCCTGACCTCGGAGGAAACCCATGACAACCGTCGCCGTCACCGGAAGCAGCGGCAAGCTGGGCCGGCACGTGGTGCGTGACCTTCAGGACCACGGTTATCGCGTGGTCGCGCTCGATCGCGTGCCCGATCCCGGTTCGCCCGCAGCGGCCGCGGTGCGGGTGGAACTCACCGACCACGGACAGGTCCTCGAGGCGCTGACCGGCGTCGACGGCCGGCACGACGGCGTGGACGCGGTGGTGCACCTCGCGGCGATCCCGGCACCGGGACTCGCCACCAACGCCACCACCTTCGCCAACAACATCACCGCCACCTACAACGTGTTCGCCGCCGCGCGCACGGCGGGGATCCGCAACATCGTCTGGGCGTCCAGCGAGACCGTGCTCGGGCTGCCCTTCGACACGCCGCCGCCCTACATCCCGGTGGACGAGGAGTACCCGGTGCGGCCGGAGAGCACCTACTCGTTGGTCAAGAGCCTCGAGGAGGAGATGGCCCGGCATTTCACCCGGTGGGTGCCGGACCTGAAGATGATCGGGCTGCGGTTCTCCAACGTGATGGACCCCGGCGACTACGCCAGGTTCCCCGGATTCGACGCCGATCCCGCGCTCCGGCGGTGGAACCTGTGGGGCTACATCGACGGCCGTGACGGGGCGCAGGCGGTGCGGCTGGCGCTGGAACACCGGGCCACCGGCGTGGACGTGTTCGTGATCGCCAACGCCGACACGGTGATGTCGCGCCGCAGCGACGACCTCGCTGCCGAGGTCTACCCCGGCGTCTCCGTCACCCGGGAGCTGGGCGAGCACGAGACGATGCTGTCCATCGACAAGGCCCGCAGGGTGCTCGGGTTCGAGCCGAGGCACAGCTGGCGCGACGGCGCCTGAGGGCCACGCGAGTCGCCCGTTCCGGGAGGGTGAGTCGCCCGTTGTTCGCGGGCGCGGCTCAGCGGCGAGCGCGCCAGCTCGAGCGCGCGCCCACCCCGGCGAGGTGCAGCGCGACGCAGAGCAGGCCTGCGGTCAGTAGTACCTGGCTCGTGACGATGTCGAGCGAGACGCCGGCGAGCTCGACGATGAGGGCGAGACCGAACAGGACTGCGGCGATGATCGCGAGCATGACGCGTCCTTCCGCGGGAGGTGAGAGATCGGATGGTCCCGGTTTCATTCCCGATCCGCAGCGTCGAGGCACAAAACAAGCCCGATCGTGATCTGGCCGTTGTGGGCGGAACGTCCCGGGTGTATCACGGGTGGACGAAATGACCATCCGGGAGCTGCGCATCCACGACTGCTGATCTCGACGATCACGCCGGCCGAGCTCTCTGTCGGCCCGCGGTGGCCACAACCGACGATGGGCGGGTCGCCCGCCAGTCCGTTCTCCAGCAGGCCGAGTCCGGCTTCGAACCGCTCCCGGAATCACGCTGGCGATCGGTCAGCCCACCGCGCGCAGCTTCTCGATCGCCGGGACGAACAGGTCGTCGGCGTGCTGGTACGGCGCGTAGAAGGTGAACCGGTCGACGATGTCGCCGAACCGCTTCAGGAGCGCGGGCCCCAGCTGGTCCGGTTCGGCGACCACGGCGAAGGCGTTCAGCACGTCGTCCTCGATGAGCTCGCCCATCTGCCGCCAGCGGGCGTCATCGGTGCCCCGCGAGAGCCGGTTGAGCTCGACACCCAGCTCACCCCACCCGTGCAGGTCGAGCACTTTCCGGTAGGAGGGGGTGCTGCCGTAGAACGCGATCTGCTCCTTCACCCCCCGCGTCGCCGCCGCGATCTCCTCCTCGTTGCGCCCGCTCACGACGAGGCCGGAGAAGCTGATCGAGAAGTCGGCGAGCGTGCGTCCGGACGCGGTGAGGCCCTCCTGCAGGATCGGCACGGTGACCTCCCGCATGTAGCGCTCGGTCGTGAAGCCGTGTGGCAGCACGCCGTCGCAGACCTCGCCCGCGGCGCGCGTCATGTGCTCCCCGACCGCCGCGATGTACACCTTGGGCGGCCCCCAGGGGCTCGGGGCGGGGGAGAAGAACGGGGTCATGAGCGTGTGGGAGTAGAAGTCGCCGCGGAAGTCCAGGCGCTCCCCGTCGTTCCATGCTGTCCAGATGGCCCGCATGGCCTGCACGAACTCCCGCATCCGCGGCGCCGTGTGGCTCCACGGCATCGAGAAGCGGCGCTCGATGTGGGGTCGTACCTGGCTGCCCAGCCCGAGGAGGAAGCGGCCCTGCGAATGCACCTGGAGGTCGTGCGCGACGTATGCGGTGCTCATCGGGTTGCGGGCGAAGGCCACGGCGATCGCCGTGCCCACCGCGATCCGGGACGTGTGCTCGGCGACCGGCACCAGCGGGAGGAACGGATCGTGCGGGCCTTCGAAGCTCCACAGGCCGTCGTAACCGCCGTCCTCCCGCTTCCGCGCCTCCTCCGCGAGCTCCGCCAGCCCCGTGCCCTCCAACATCGCGTCGACCTTCATCCGCTCTCCGTCTCCTCGGGTGGCTCGCGGCGCCACGTGCTGTACAGCGAGCATGACTCACCGGGCCCTGTGCCCGCCGCAGTACACCGGCACGCTCTCGCTAGCCTCGGCGAGGACGATCACCGGGGGGCCGATGGAGACAACGCTGGCGCCCGACCGGGCTGCGCGCAGGCGGTGGCTGCTGCGGTGGGGCGTGGCCGGGGTCGGGGTGGCGCTCGTCGGGCAGGCCGTCGTGCTCGCGCTGTGGCCGGCGGCACATCTGCTCATGATCGACCTGCAGGTGTACCGGGCGGGCGGGGAGCGCGTGCTGCACGGCGAGCCGCTCTATGCCGGTGGCGTGCTCCTGGACCTGCCGTTCGTCTATCCGCCGTTCGCGGCAGCGATGTTCGCGCCACTGGCGTTGCTGCCGCTCGGCGTGCTCAAGGTCGTCTGGACGGCCGTGGGTCTCGGCCTGCTGGGCTTCGTCGTGCACAGGTGCGCCTGCAGCGCAGGCGTGCCCGCTGGTTCGGC
>DASYES010000228.1:0-4967 GCA_036498885.1 Pseudonocardia sp. | reverse complement strand
GTCCGAGCGACGTCGCGAGGAAGGCCGCGAAGGCGCCGGCGGTGAGCAGCGCCGTGAATGTCGTTCCCGCCCAGCCCTGGTCGACGGTGGCAGGAAGGGCCACCACCACCGTGTCGGTGCCACCGGACAGGTAGAGCTGCGGCAGCAGTACCGCACCGAGCAGCCCGTAGACCGCGGGGAAGAGGTAGAACACCCCGAGCATCCCGACGGTGATGGCTGCCGTGCGCCGGGCGCCGCGACCGTCCGCGCTGGTGTGGAACCGGACGAGGATGTGCGGCAGCCCCATGGTCCCGAGCACCGTCGCCACCAGCACCGACCACGTGGCGAGCACCGGATGGCCGCCGGGATCGAGCAGCGGCCGCGCCCACTGGTCGCCGCCAGGTGGCTGTCCCGTTCCGACGCGCGGGACCGCCGTCCCGGCTGCGAACACCCAGGTGCTCGCGGCCTCCGCCGTGTAGCGCCCCGGTGCGAGCAACTGTTGTGGGTGGCCCCCGATCGAGGCATGGGTGGGCTCGGTGAGCGTGAGCTCGGTGTCGAGTCGGAACTCCACCGAGGTCGTGCCGGCGAACCGGGTGAACTCGACAGGTTCGAGAGCGTTGGCGCGCGTGCTCGGGCCGACATGCAGGACCAGCCAGATCGCCGGGACGATGAACAGCAGGAGCTTGAGGCCGAACTGGAACGCCTGGACGTAGGTGGCGGCGCGCATGCCGCCGAGCGCCAGCGTGACGCTGACAGCCGCGCCGGCGATCACCACCCCGAGCCAGTACGGGCTGCCTCCGACGGCGGCGAGCACCTGCCCCGCAGCGGTGAACTGCGGCACCAGGTAGAGGAACCCGATCACCAGCACGATCACCGCCGCGAGCCTTCGCAGCACCGGCGAACCCAGCCTCGCCTCCGCGAAGTCCGGCACGGTGAGCGCACCGGTGCGCCGCATCGGAGCGGCCACGAACGCGAGCATCACGATGTAGCCCGCCGCGAAACCGACGGGGTACCAGAGTGCGCCGACGCCGTCCTTGACGACGAGCCCGGCGACGCCGAGGAACGACGCGGCCGAGAGGTACTCGCCCGAGACGGCGGCGGCGTTCACTGTCGGGGAGATGCGGCGCGAGGCCACGAGGAAGTCCGAGGTGGTGCGCATCGCCGCCACCCCCCGTGCGCCGATCAGCAAGGTGATCAACAGCACCGGGACGACCGCGAAGATCACTCCCCGGCCCCAACCCGGGGCCCGGACGTCTCCGACCGCTCGGTGCGCTCAGCCCTGCGCAACTGCCACTGGGCGAGCATGACGAGCACGGGGTAGGGCAGCACGGCCACGGCCAGCCACGAGATCGGAATACCACCGAGCCGCACCGTGTCCAGCCATGGCGCCGCGGCGAGCAGCACCGGCAGGCCCAGCAGCAGGACGGCGAGCAGACCGAGCACCGTGAGGGCGTACCGCAGTTGCCGGCGGTGTATCCGGCGTGCCCGCTCGGCGTCGGCAGGGGCGAGGTGCGGCACCGCGGCGGGCGCGCCCGATCGCCGCCCCGCGAGCGAGAGCCTGGTCTGTGGGCTCGTCACAGCGACCCGGCGCTGCCGGGTCATCGGGCCGTCCTCGTCACCGCAGTCGCTGCCGGTTCGCCAGGTCGAACGCTCCGCGCCGGGCCGCGTCGAGCAGGTGCTCCCGCAGGTCGCGGGCGTGCCGGCGGCTGACGGGGACGTCACCGAGATCGGTGTGGGCGAGCAGCCCGCCGCCGAGGTCGCTGCGCAGCTCCCGCACGGCGTGCACGGCGAGCAGGTAGCTGCGGTGCACCCGGATGAACCCCGCGGCCTGCCAGTGCTGTTCGAGCCGGGAGATCGGGATCCGCACGAGGTGTGCGCCCGTCGGCGTGTGCAGCCGGACGTAGTCGCCTTGCGCCTCGACGAAGCAGACGTCGTCGCGCCGGACGAAGCGGGTGCAGCCTGCCAGGTCCACGGGAACCGCGGCGAGCGCGTCGATCGCCGCGGCGGGCGTCGCGTCCGGACCGGCCGCAGCGGCGGCCGTGAAGCGCCGCACCCTGGCCAGCGCGGCGGCGAGCCGCTCCGCGCGGACCGGTTTGAGCAGGTAGTCGACGGCGCCGATGCCGTACGCCGCGGCGGCGTGCTCCTCGTAGGCGGTGACGAACACGACCGCAGGTGGGTCGGTCATGCGGTTGAGCAGCGACGCCAACTCCATCCCCGTCAACTGCGGCATCGAGATGTCGAGGAACACCACGTCGAGCGGCCCGGCCTGGATCAGCCGCAACGCCGAGATCGGATCAGCCGCGACTTCCACCGCAGCCACCTCGGGCGACTCCACCAGCATCCTGCGCAGTTCCTCCAGCGCAGGAGTGACGTCGTCCACTGCGAGCGCACGCAGCCCCGGCCCCCCGGTCATGACACCACCACCCCCGGCTGGAAACGCGGGATGCGCAGCACCACCCGGGCGCCCGCGCCGACCGCCGTCTCGATCACCAGGCCGTAACCGGCACCGAAAACGGTGCGCAGCCGCCGGTCGACGTTGACCAGTCCGAGGCTCCCCGGTGTCCCACACCCCGCTAGGACGGCGGAAGCGTACTCCGGGTCCATACCGGGCCCGTCGTCCTCCACGATGATCACGCAGTCGGTGCCGTCGGCCTCGCCGCTGACCTGCACGAGCCCGCTGGAACCTGGCAGCTCGACGCCGTGGCGCACCGCGTTCTCGACGAGTGGCTGCAGCAGCAGGTACGGCAGCGCGACGGGCAGGATCTCCGGGGCGATTCGCACCTGCACCCGCAGGCGGTCACCGAGCACGGCGCGCGCGAGAGCCAGGTAGGCCTCGATCGCGCGGAACTCCCCCGCGATCGTCGTGTAGTCGCCATGCCGGGCCAGGCTGTGCCGGGTGTACTCGGCGAAGTCGAGCATCAGATCGCGCGACCGCTCCGGGTCGGACCGGACGAAGGACGCGATCGTGGTGAGGCTGTTGTAGACGAAGTGCGGGGAGATCTCCGCCCGCAGCGCGCGGAGCTCGGCCTGCTGGGCGACAGCAGCCGAGTTCTCGAGCAACGCCCGCTCCAGCGCCTCGCCCACCCACGAAGCGGCCTCGCGCACGGCCGCGCCGGGCACCGGTCCGTCCACGACCAGGACCCCGGCGAGCTCGTCCCGCGCGTGGACGGGCAGCGCGACCGCCCCGCCACGTGCCGCGCGCGCATCGGTGCGCAGCGCGGTGTCGGCGAGCTGCTCGGCGGCGCGGGCATCGGCGGGCCGGCCCGACCAGGCCAGCTCGCCGTGCAGACCGCCGAGCCCGACGGCGTCGGCGTCGAGCAGCCGGCGCAGCCCGCGAGCGGAACCACCGGCTCCCGGGCCGTCGATGCCGCCGCGCAGACCGGCCGCGATGGTGCGCCCGGCGGCGAGCGTCTGCATCGCATCCGCCCTCATCCGGGGGGCGCGCCACCGGCGGGCACGGCCGCCACCGGAAGCCTGCACCGCATCCAGCTCCACCATGCAGCCTCCGTCCCGTGGTCAGCGCGACGGTAAGTCACGCCGGACATCGGGGCCAAGCAGCAGGATCAGCCGTTGCTGCTGAAAGCCGCGTCGAAAGCCGCAGACGGGGGGTCGAACGCCAGTCGGCGCACGAACTCCAGTGCCTCCGGCGCTCCGACGAGGCGGTCCATGCCGGCGTCCTCCCACTCGATGGAGATGGGCCCGGCGTAGCCGATCGTGTTGAGCATGCGGAAGCACGCCTCCCACGGGACGTCACCGTGGCCGGTGGAGACGAAGTCCCAGCCGCGTCGAGGGTCGGCCCACGCCAGGTGCGAGCCCATCCGCCCGTTGCGGCCGTTGCCGACCTGACGCTTCGCGTCCTTGCAGTCGACGTGGTAGATCCGGTCCTTGAAATCCCACAGGAACCCGACGGGGTCGAGGTCCTGCCAGACGAAGTGGCTCGGGTCCCAGTTCAGCCCGAACGCCTGCCGGTGCTCGACGGCCTCGAGCGCCGCGACGGTGGTCCAGTAGTCGTAGGCGATCTCCGACGGGTGCACCTCGTGTGCGAACCGGACTCCCACCTCGTCGAACACGTCGAGGATCGGGTTCCAGCGGTCGGCGAAGTCGCGGTAGCCCTCGTCCACCATGGACTGTGGAACCGGCGGGAACATCGCCACGGTCTTCCAGATCTTCGAACCGGTGAACCCGATCACCGTGTCGACGCCGAGGTTGGCGGCAGCGCGGGCGGTGGTCTTCATCGCCTCCGCCGCGCGCTGCCGCACCCCCTCGGGTTCGCCGTCGCCCCACACCCGCGCGGGCAGGATCGCGTGGTGGCGTTCGTCGATCGGGTCGTCGCAGACGGCCTGGCCGGTGAGGTGGTTGGAGATCGCGTAGACCTCCAGCCCGTGCTTGGCCAGGATGTCGCGGCGGCCCTGCACGTAACCGTCGTCCTCGACCGCTGCCCATGGGTCGAAGTGATCACCCCAGCAGGCGATCTCCAGCCCGTCGTAACCCCACTCCCCGGCCAGTCGGGCGACCTCCTCGAACGGCAGGTCGGCCCACTGGCCAGTGAACAGCGTGATCGGTCGCGCCATCGCGCCGTGCCCCTTTCGCGAGGGTGATCAGGATGGGATCGGGTGCCAGCTGCCGCTCTGCGCGGACCGGATGACCGAGTCGAGCACGAGTTGCACCTGCAGGCCGTCGGCGAACGACGGCGTAGGATCGGCACCGGCCGCGATGTCGCGCAGCAGGTCGACGACCTCGTGGGTGAACGAGTGCTCGTACCCCAGCAGGTGGCCCGGCGGCCACCACGCACCCGCGTACGGGTGCGTGGGCTCGGTGACGAGGATCCGGCGGAAGCCTGCCGTCTCCGGGTCCTCGTTGCCGTCGTAGAAGGACAGCTCGTTCATCGATTCGAAGTCGAACGCCAGCGAGCCCGTGCTGCCGTTGATCTCCAGCCGGATCGAGTTCTTGCGCCCCGTGGCGAACCGGGTGGCCTCGAAGCTCGCCAC
>DASYES010000227.1:0-2142 GCA_036498885.1 Pseudonocardia sp. | reverse complement strand
CCACGGACGCGAGCCGGCCCGCGAACGGGGCAGGCGCACCCACCTCGGACGAGCTCGAGCTCACGATCACCGTGCCGCCCGAGGCCGTGGGCTCGCCGACCGCGCCGGGAGGAAGCTCCGCATCCACACCGGGGGGCAGGTACCGCACGCTCAGCAGCCCAGTGGCTGCACCCTCGCTTGCCTCCACGGCGACGCCACGTTCCCCACCGGGACGGCACTCCATGGTGGTAGCCGCCTCCGGGGCACCCGCCACCTCGGGAAGCACCTGGTCGACGAGCGCCCGCACCGCGGGGTCCTGCCGGTCGGCGCACTCGGTGTTACCCGGCCCCAGCGGCGGGCGGAGCGGCCTCACCCCTTCCGCCGCTCCGCCGGCTGCTCTGGACGCGTCCTCCGGCGCGGCGGGGCGAGGGGCCCGATCGCCGGCTGACATCGGCGCCGCGACCGTGGTCCCGGTGCCGGGAGAACCGGGCAGCGCCACTGCCACTCCGACGCCGGCCAGCGCGCACACTGCGATCGCGCAGCCCGCCACGAGCAGGCGGCGGCGGGTGGTGGCGTGCCGGGAGGCGCGCAGCACCGAGTCGTGGTCGAACGCAGGCGGTGGAGCGCCGGAGTCGGAGGCCGCGGCACGGAACAGTGCACCCAGCTCCTGGTCATCGATGTCACTCATCCCGTCACCTCTCCCCCTACCCCGTCGCCCGCAGGTCGTCGAGCGAGTCGCCGAGCACCGCACGCAGGGCCTCGAGCCCGTGCGCGGTCTGGCTCTTGACCGTGCCCTCCGTACATCCCAGCGCCGCAGCGGTGGCCGCGACGTCAAGACCGTCGAGGAACCGCAGCACGAGGACGGCGCGCTGGCGCGCCGGAACCGACCTCAGGGCGTCCACCAGCACATGCCTGGTGGCCACGGCGTCGGAGTCGGACTGCACGCCCGTGTCGGCGGGCTCGGCGGTGGAGCGTTCCCGGCGCCACGGCCGCCGCGACTCGTCGACCACGGCACGCACGAGCGTGCGGCGCATCCACGCGTCGAGCGCGCTGCGGTCGCGGATCCGGCGCCAGTGGCGGTGCAGCGCGACGAACGCCGCCTGTGCGTGGTCGTCGGCGCGGTGCCAGTCGCCGCACAGCAGGTACGCCGTGCGCCGGACCCCGTCCCGGCGCGCGCGGAAGTACTCCTCGAACGTCACCGGCTCGGGTGTCGCCGACTCGAGTGCTTCTGGGGCGAGCTCCCGCTCGCCGGCTTCATCCACCCGAGCGCTCCCTCCTCCCGCGTCGCCGTGCGCCCCTGCGTCGCCGTCTGCGTAGAGACGTAGGGAACGGGACCCGAGGTTGCACGACCGCGCTGCGGTTCACCCGATCAGCCCTGCGTTGTGATGGATTCGTGACCCACACGCGACCGGCCCCCCGGCTGCTGGTTGAATCGGAGGCCGTGCGATCTCCATCGCGAGCCCGGCGGTCAACGGCGTCCGATCGCCCGATCGACCTCCGCTCCGACACCGTCACCCGTCCCACGAAACAGATGCGGGCCGCAATGGCCGACGCCGAGGTGGGTGACGACGTCCTCGACCGTGACCCCACGATGCGCGAGCTCGAGGTCCGCGTGGCGGGCCTGCTCGGTGCGGCCGACGCGCTATGGACCCCCAGCGGTTCCATGGGCAACCTCATCGCACTGATGCACCACGTCGGCCGCGGCGACGCGTTCCTCGCCCCCGCGGGCGCGCACGTGCTCGACGCCGAACTCGGCACCGCCGCCTGGCTGGCCGGCGGCATGCCACGCCCGCTGGAGCACGACGCCGGACCGGGCAAGGTCTCGCCCACCGCCGTCCGTCGCGCCGCGGGTTCGGTCGGCCCCTACTACACGCTCCGCACCACCCTGCTGTGCCTCGAGAACACACACAACGCCGCGGGGGGCACAGTCACCGCGCCTGAGGAGCACGCCGCGGTCGTCTCCGCGGCCCGGGGCGCGAAGCTGCGCGTCCACCTCGACGGGGCCCGGCTCTGGCACGCCGCGGTGGCGCTGGGCGTACCCCCGGGAACGCTCACCGTCGGCGTCGACAGCGTGCAGGTGTGCCTCAGCAAGGGGCTCGGGGCGCCGGTGGGCTCGGTGGTGGCCGGGTCCGTCGAGTTCATCGCCGAGGCCAGGCGGCTGCG
>DASYES010000226.1:0-2030 GCA_036498885.1 Pseudonocardia sp. | reverse complement strand
GATCATGTTCCACCGGCTCATGTCGCTGCCCGCCGACGAGCGGGGCCGCCACGACGTCTCGTCGCTTTCTCGCGTGGTGCACGCCGGAGCCCCGTGCCCGGTCGCCGTCAAGCAACGGATGATCGACTGGCTCGGCCCGGTGCTGCACGAGTACTACGCCGCCACCGAGGGCGGCGGCACCTACGTCGACCCGCACGACTGGTTGCGCCATCCCGGCACGGTCGGGCGGGCATGGGAGGGCACCGAGGTGGTGATCCTCGACGACGACGGCAACGAGCTTCCGCGTGGCGAGGTCGGGTTCATCTACTTCCGCAGCGCCGACCGGTTCGAGTACTTCAAGGCGCCGGAGAAGACGGCCGCCGCGCGTCGCGGTGACCTGTTCACGGTCGGGGACCTGGGCCGGCTCGACGACGAGGGCTGGCTCTACCTGAGCGACCGGCGTTCGGACCTGATCATCTCCGGCGGGGTCAACATCTATCCCGCCGAGATCGAGGCGGTGCTGCTCACACATCCGCTCGTCGCGGACGCCGCCGTGATCGGGGTCCCGGACGAGGAGTGGGGTCAGCGGGTGATGGCGGTGGTCGAACCGCGCGCGCTCGACGAGGTCACCGGCGGGGCCGCCCAGGATGACGTCACCGTGAAGGACGCCGCGGAGAAGCTGGCCGCGCAGCTGACGGAGCACTGCCGGGCACAGCTCGCCGGGTTCAAGTGCCCGAGCTCCGTCGAGTTCCGCGAGCTTCCCCGGACCTCCACCGGCAAGCTCAGCCGAGTCCGCCTCCGTGACGAGGTGCTCGGCATCAGCGGGTGAGCGACACCCGGCCCACGACCGACGAAGGAGGAGGGCATGACCGAGCACGATCTGGTGGTCCGGGCGGGCACGGTGGTGGACGGAACCGGCGGACCACCGCGCACCGCGGACGTCGCCGTGCAGGACGGCCGGATCGTCGAGGTCGGCCGGGTCGACGGACGCGGCCGCCGGGAGATCACCGCCGACGGTGCTGTGGTGGCGCCCGGGTTCGTCGACATCCACACGCACTACGACGGGCAGGCGACATGGGAGTCGCGACTGCAGCCGTCGTCGTGGCACGGGGTCACCACCGTCGTGATGGGCAACTGCGGAGTCGGTTTCGCGCCGGTCGAGCCCGTGCACCACGACCGGTTGATCGAGCTGATGGAAGGTGTGGAGGACATCCCCGGCATCGCCCTGCACGAGGGGCTGCGTTGGGACTGGCGGACGTTCCCCGAGTACCTCGACGCGCTCGACGCGCTGCCCCACGACGTCGACATGGCCGCCCAGGTGCCGCACGCCGCGCTGCGGGTGCAGGCGATGGGCGAGCGGGCCGCCGCGCACGAGGAAGCCACGCCGGAGGAGATCGCGCTGATGGCGCGGCTGGCGCGGGAGGGCGTGGAGGCCGGCGCGCTCGGCTTCTCGACGTCGCGCACGCTCAACCACAAGAGCATCAGTGGTGAGCTCACGCCGTCCTACGCCGTGGGCGCCGACGAGCTGGTCGCGATCGCCACGGCGGTCGGCGAGACCGGCCGCGGAGTATTCCAGCTGGTCAGCGACTTCCCAGATCCGGAGGCGGAGTTCGCGCTGATCCGGGCGATGGTGGCGCGGTCGGGGCGGCCGCTCTCCGCGTCGCTCGTGCAGTCGCCGGTCGCGCCTGCGATGCACCGCGAGGTGCTGCGCCTGATCGACGCCGCGCAGGCCGACGGGCTGCCGATTCTTGCGCAGGTCGCGGCCCGTCCGGTCGGGATGTTGCTGGGCCTGCACAACACGCTCAACCCGTTCATGACCAACCCGGTCTGGCGGCAGCTGGCCGACCTGTCTCCGGAGGAGCAGGCCGCGCGGATGGCGGAGCCGCGGCTGCGGTCGGAGATCGTCGCCGCGCAGACGGGTGAGAAGGACCGCAGCCGCCTCGGCGGCACCCTGATCCACCGGTACGAGCTGATGTACGAGCTGGCCGACCCGCCGAACTACGAACCGTCCGCGTCGGAGTCCATCGCGGCCCGGGCGCAGCGGGCCGGTG
>DASYES010000225.1:0-2768 GCA_036498885.1 Pseudonocardia sp. | reverse complement strand
GGCCGCCGGGTCAACCCTGTACGCCGCACGGGTTGATCCCTCCGGTACCGCCGGCCTCGCGTCCACGAGGCCGGCGGTACACCCGCGACATGGACGCATCTCGCTGATCGCGCGCGCGATCGTTCCTCGTCATGCGTCCATGTCGCGCTCATAACCCTGGACGGCCAGGGAAACGTGTGACCATGGCTGCGTGGCCATCGCGCGCAACGACCCCGCCACCACCGTCTGGTGGGCGGCCCCCGTCCCGCCGGGATCCGCGCCCGGCCTTGTCACGCTTCTGGACGCGCACGAGCGCGCCCGCCTCGACCGCTTCCGATTGCCCGCCGACCGCGCCCGCTACGTCGCTGCGCACGCGCTCGCGCGGATCGTGCTCGCCGAGGCCGTCGGCAGGCCGGCCGGCGATCTCCGGTTCGACCGCACCTGCCAGTGCGGGCAGCAGCACGGCAAGCCCGTCCTCGTCGACGGGCCGGGGTTCTCGCTGACCCACGCCGGAGACCTCGTCGGGGTGGCCGTGCATCCGGGCGGCCCGGTCGGTCTCGACGTCGAGCAGGTCCGGGAGCTCAGCGACCTCGCCGCGATGGCGGCGCACATCTGCTCACCCGGCGAGTCGGTGGCCGACACGGCGTCCTTTTTCGTCACGTGGACGCGCAAGGAGGCGCTGCTCAAGGCCACCGGCGCCGGATTGTCCAGCCCGATGGAGGCGATCACGCTCGGGCCGGCCGGCGTGCGGGAGTGGATCGGCGACGGCGCCCCGCCCGGGCCGGTGTGGCTGCGGGACCTGCACCCCGCAGGCGACTACCGGGCGGCTGTGGCCGGTCTCGGCGCCGCGCCGCCCCGTGTCGACGAGATGGACGGCAACGCCCTCCTGCGCGCCGGAGTGAGCTGACGACGCCCTCTTCGAGGGCAGGGACAGCCCGAGGCGCCAGAGAACTGTCGGTGGGCTCGGGGATGATGGCGCCGTGGGCGTGCGCTGGGTGCTGCACCTCGACATGGATGCGTTCTTCGCCTCCGTCGAGCAGCTCACCCGCCCCACCCTGCGCGATCGCCCGGTGCTGGTCGGCGGCCTGGGGCCGCGCGCAGTGGTGGCCGGCGCCAGCTACCAGGCGCGCGTGTTCGGGGCTCGCTCCGCCATGCCGATGGGCCAGGCCCGCAGGCTCTGTCCGCACGCCGTGGTGCTGCCGGCGCGGTTCACGCTCTACCACTCCCTGAGCGAACGGGTGATGGCCGTGCTCGCCGACGCCGCACCCGTGCTCGAACCGGTCTCTCTCGACGAGGCGTTCCTGGAGCCGCCCGCCCTGGCCGGTGCCACGGCGGCCGACGTCGAGCGGTTCGGCGCGGAGTTGCGCGCCTCCGTGCGCGCCGCCACCGGGCTCCCCGCCTCGGTCGGCGCCGGATCGGGCAAGCAGCTCGCCAAGATCGCGTCCGAGCTCGCCAAGCCCGACGGGCTGCGGGTCGTGGCGCCGCAGGAGGAGCAGGCGGTGCTCGCGCCGCTCCCGGTACGCGCGCTGTGGGGCGTCGGGCCGGTGGCCGAGGCGGGCCTGCGCAAGCTCGGGGTGCACACCATCGGCGAGCTCGCCGCCATGGACCTGCGTGAGCTCACCGCCCTGCTGGGCACCGCGATCGGCACCGAGCTACACCGCCTCGCCCGTGGTGTGGACGAGCGGCCGGTCGCGCCGCGCGGCGCAGCGAAGCAGGTGAGCGCCGAGACCACCTTCGACACCGATCTCACCGCCATGACGGCCGTGCACGACGCCGTGGCCAGGATGACTCAAGCCGCCCACCGGCGGCTCCTCGACTCGGGGCGCGCCGCCCGCACCGTCACGGTCAAGGTCCGCAGCGCCGACTTCACCACGTCCAGCCGGTCGGCCACCAGCGGCAGCGGGAGCACCGACCTCCAGACGCTCACCGCCGTCGCCCAGCGGCTGGCGCGCACGGCGGTGCCCGAGGGCGGTGTGCGGTTGATCGGGGTGTCGCTGGCCGGTCTCATCGACAACCCCCCGCCGGCGCTGTTCGAGCCGGTCCGGTTCGAGGCCGACCCCACCGACTCGATCGCCGATCTCGCATCCAGCACGTCCGGTACCGACGCCGTGGCCGCGGCGGATCCGGCAGCCGTCGACACCGAGCGCCCGTGGCGCCCCGGCGACGACGTGCTCCACCCGGAGCACGGTCACGGCTGGGTGCAGGGCGCGGGGCACGGCCGCGTCACCGTCCGGTTCGAGACCCGTAGCACGGGCCCGGGCCGCGCCCACACCTTCGCCGCCGACGGCGGCGACCTCGTCCGGGCGGATCCGCTGGGCAGCCTGGAGTGACGAGGGTCAGCGGGGAGCACCGATTCATCTCCGCGCCTGCGGGACGAAACCCGGCGTGGCTACGCACATGCGGATCATGAGTCGTATCGTCGCCGGGTGACCGGGAGACGCCCGGAGTACGGACCGAACGGATGTCGAGCATGCGCACGTCCCGTCACAAAATCGTCTTCTCGGTGGTGGGGGTGCTCGCTGCGGCCCTACTGGCGGGCTGCGGCCAGCCCGCGGACGAGCACGCAGGCGCGGGTCAGGCCGCTCCCGCAGCGGGCACGCACACGATCACCGACTCCACCGGCACGGCCGTGACGGTGCCGGACACCGTCAGCCGGATCGCGGATGCCTGGCCCGCCCACAACGAGGTGGTCCAGATGCTCGGGGCCGGCGACCGGATCGTCGCCACCGTGCTCACCCACCAGTCCACCCCGTGGCTCTACACGGTGCAGCCGTCGCTCGACAACGCCG
>DASYES010000224.1:0-4093 GCA_036498885.1 Pseudonocardia sp. | reverse complement strand
CATCAACGACAAGCCAACGGGCGCCGTCGTCGGCCAGCAGCCCTTCGGTGGCGGCCGCGCATCGGGCACAAACGACAAAGCGGGCTCGATCTACAACCTCCTGCGCTGGGTGAGCCCGCGCACGATCAAGGAGACGTTCGTCCCGCCGACGGCCACGGGCTACCCCCACCAGGGATAACTACCCGGATGCCCCTCCGGAACATCCCCGAAGGCCCATGTGTTTAGCATGGGACAAGTATTTATTCGGGCCGGCGGGAGTGGTCGAGTGACAGCGGCAGTGGCGGAGCGCGGACCGGAATCGGGAGGACCGGCGGGCGCAGAGGAGCCCGATTCCAGCTACAAGTGGATCGCCATCTCCAACACAACCCTTGGGTTGCTGATGGCGACGATCAACTCCTCCATCGTGCTGATCGCGCTGCCCGACATCTTCCGGGGCATCGGACTCGACCCGCTGGCGCCCACCAACACCAGCTACCTGCTGTGGATGATCATGGGCTTCCTGGTCGTCACGGCGGTGCTGGTCGTCGGGTTCGGCCGCCTCGGTGACATGTACGGCCGCGTCAAGATGTACACCCTGGGGTTCGCGATCTTCACCGTCGCGTCCGTGCTGCTCGCCATCAGCTGGCAGAGCGGTGGCGCAGGCGCGATGTGGTTGATCGGCTGGCGGGTCATCCAGGGCATCGGCGGCGCGTTCCTCTTCGCGAACTCCAGCGCGATCCTCACCGACGCGTTCCCCGTCCACCAGCGCGGCATGGCACTCGGCATCAACGGCGTCGCAGCGATCGCGGGCTCGTTCATCGGCCTCGTGCTCGGCGGCGTGCTCGCGCCGGTGAACTGGCACCTCGTGTTCATCGTCTCGATCCCCTTCGGGATCTTCGGCACGGTCTGGGCCTATCTCAAGCTGCGCGACACCGGCCAGCGCAATCCGGCCAAGATGGACTGGTGGGGCAACATCACCTTTGCCGTCGGCCTCATCGCGCTGCTGGTCGGCATCACCTACGGGATCCAGCCCTACGGCGACCACGTCATGGGCTGGACCAGCCCGCTCGTGCTCGGCTGCATCATCGGCGGGCTCGTGGTGCTCGGGATCTTCGGGCTCATCGAGGCCCGGGTGGCCAGCCCGCTCTTCACGCTCTCGCTGTTCGCGATCCGCCCGTTCACCCTCGGCAACCTCGCCAGCTTCCTGGCGGCACTCGGCCGGGGTGGCCTGCAGTTCATCCTGATCATCTGGTTGCAGGGCATCTGGCTGCCGTTGCACGGCTACAGCTTCGAGCAGACCCCGCTGTGGGCAGGCATCTACATGCTGCCCCTGACCGTCGGCTTCCTCCTCGCGGCACCGGTGTCGGGTGTGCTTGCCGACCGCATGGGCGGCCGCGGCCTCGCCACCGCTGGAATGATCGTCTCGGGCCTGAGCTTCGTGCTGCTGGAGATCCTGCCGATCAACTTCCCCTACCTGGCGTTCGCCGCCATCCTGCTGGTCAACGGCGTCGGCATGGGCCTGTTCACGTCACCGAACCGGGCCGACGTCATGAACAGCCTGCCCGCCAGTTCACGAGGCGCGGGCGCCGGGATGACCGCAACCTTCCAGAACTCGGCAACGGTGCTGTCCATCGGGCTGTTCTTCGGCCTGATGATCGCGGGACTGTCCCAGCACCTTCCCGCCGTGCTGGAGCAGGGGCTGCTGCAGCACGGGGTGCCCGCGGCCGACGCGAGCCGGGTGGCAGCACTGCCTCCCGTCGCTGTGCTGTTCGCCGCGTTCCTCGGCTACAACCCCGTGCAGCAGCTCCTCGGCGACGTCCTGCCGACGCTGCCCTCCGACCAGGCCTCCTTCCTCACGGGTCGCAGCTTCTTCCCGGAGCTGATCTCCGGACCGTTCCAGGACGGTCTCACCGTGGCCTTCTGGTTCGCCATCGCTGCGTGTGTGCTCGCCGCCGTGGCCTCGTGGTACATCGGTGCGCGGCGCTCGACCGGCGAGGCGACCTCGGTCGGCGCGGAGCTCGCCTCCGTCGCGGGCGAGGCCGGGATCGGCCCGTCCGAGCTCGTGGAGGACTTCGCAGCCCAGCCCCGGCACCCGGCCGCACCGCGGGTGCTGACGCCTGCCGTCGGCGAGATGCTCGGCGAGGTTCGCACGGCCGCGGGCAGCGCCGTCCCCGACGGCGTCGTCACGCTGACGGATGCGAACGGACGCCAGGTGGCGCGTTCGGGCGTCGACCAGGACGGCCGGTTCTCCGTGCAAGGGCTGACACCGGGCGCGTACATGGCCGTGGCCACGTCACCCGGCTTCCGCCCGGACGTCACGGCTCTCGTGATCAACGGTGCGGGCGCCGTGCACCACTTCGCCCTGCGCGGTGACGGCACCGTCACCGGGACCATCCGCGCGGCCCGCCATGGCGCTCCTCTCGCCGACGCAATGACCCTCGCCACCGACGCGTCGGGCCGCGTCGTGGGCAGTACCCACACCGGCCCCGACGGCACGTTCACACTGGCCGGGCTGCCCGCAGGCCGGACCACGGTCACCGCGAGCCTCCCGGGTCACGCTCCGGGCGCAGCCGCGGTGCAGGTCGCCGCGGACGTGCCCACAGTGGTCGAGGTGCTGTTGCAGTCCACGATCGCGGGGCTCAGCGGCCGAGTGACCGGGGCCGGTGGCGGGCCCCAACCGTTCGCGACGGTGGCCGTCACCCGCGCCGACGGCGAGACCATGGCAGCCGCCACGACCGGGCCGGACGGAACATTCGAGATCGTCGGGCTCGAGCCGGGCGACTACACCGTGGTCGCCACCGCGCAGAACGCGGCACGGGTGCGGCTGCCCGCAGGCGAGCAGTGCAGGGTCGATCTGAGCCTCGCCGGCACCAACGGCGCGTCCGTCGACGCCGGCTCAGCCGTTCGCGTGGAGTAGCGCCAGCACGTCCCCGGCCACCGCGAGGCCGCGCTCCAGCGCGGACCGCGGTGGCTCGGCGTATCCGAGGACGATTCCGGCTCGTCCCGGATCGCCGGCGTGATGGCGTGCCAGCCCGTCGAGCGTGACGCCCCTGGCCGCCGCCGCGTCGATCACGGCGCGTTCTGCTGCGGCGTCCGGGAGCGGGACGACGACGTGGGCACCGGCGGCGTCGCCCTCCACGACGTGGCCTGCGGTGTGCACCGCGGCCGCCACAGCTGCCCGTCGCTGCGAGAGCTCCCGGCGCAGCCGCCGCAGGTGCCGGGCCAGGTCACCGTGTGCGGCAAGGGCCACGAACACACGCTGCCCGGCAGGCGCGGGCCGGGTGCCCGTACGGTCGCGCAGGTCGAGTACGGCAGCGCGCACGGTGGGTGGTGCCACCAGCCAGCCCGCGCCGAGGGTGGGGGTCAGCAACTTGCTCGCCGTGCCCAGGTGAGCCACGACGTCCGGGCCGAGAGCGGCGAGCAGCGGCAGCGGGGCGACGTCGTAGCGCAGTTCGCCGTCGTAGTCGTCCTCGATCACGAGGAACCCCTCGGCCCGGGCCCGCTCCACGAGCGACATCCTGCGGGCGGCCGAGAGCCGCGCCCCGAGCGGGAACTGGTGCGCCGGGGTGCTGTAGACGCCCGCGAGACCGGCCGGGAGCGCATCGACCACCAGCCCCGCCGCGTCCACCGGCACCGGCGTGACCACGAGCCCTGCCGTCCGGAGTGCGGCGACCGCGCGTTGGTACCCCGGCTCCTCGACGGCGACCCGTGAGCCGGGCGGCAATGTACGGGCCAGCTCGGCGACCGCTGCCGTGCTGCCCCCGGTGGCGAGCACCTGCCCCGGGTCGACCGCGAGGCCTCGGTGGCGCAGCAGGTGCTCCACCACGACGGCCCGGAACACCGGCAGGCCGGCGGGCTGCGAAGCCGCGTCCGGCGGCGGGTCGGCTGCCGCGCGCCAAGCGCGTCGCCAGGCGGCGCGGTCGAGCACCTCGAGGCACGGGGTGCCCGGCCAGAGGGAGATCGGCCGTGGCTTCCGGTCCCCGCCCGGGCGGGTCGGAGCCGGCCGGCGGGCAGGGCCGGGAGGAGCGGCGGGCGTACCGACCACGAACGTGCCCGCTCCGCGGCGCCCCACCGCCCAGCCCTCGGCGAGCAGCTGGTCGTAAGCCGCGGCGGT
>DASYES010000223.1:0-3374 GCA_036498885.1 Pseudonocardia sp. | reverse complement strand
TGCACACCGACGAGGAGACGCGGACCACGCTGTGGGAGCGCTTCCGCTCGGCCCCGGAGCCGGTCGGTTACGACCCGGCGATCATCTCCGGCTGGGACGAGCCGATGTCCCCCGAATTCGCCGCGCTGCGGCTGGAGCCGTGGCGCCTGCAGGTGCAGCCCGCGGCGGTGCTGTCGGCGGGTGAGAACGACCGGATCATGATGTGGCGCGAGGCGGCCTGAGCCCGACCCTTACCTCCCACGTCATCGACTGGGCACCCCGCACCCGCCGAGGCTGGTACCCGACGGCGGGACAGCCCGGCCGTCGGACCGGGGAGGAACCATGACCACCTACGCCGTCGCGCACATGCGTGAGGTCACCATCGGGCCGGCGATCGTCGAGTACCTGGGGCGGATCGACGCAACACTCGCGCCGTTCGGCGGCCGGTTCATCGTGCACGGCGCCGAGCCGACGGTGGTCGAGGGCAAGTTTCCCGGCAACCTGGTCGTGGTCGCCTTCCCCACCCGGGAGCAGGCGCAGGGCTGGTACGAATCACCCGCCTACCGGGCCATCCTCCCGCTGCGCACCGAGAACTCGAGCGCGGACGTACTGCTGGTGGACGGGGTAGGACCGGACCACTGGGCCACCGACGTGCTCCGTGCCCCGGCGAGCGCTCCCCCGGAAGCCGCCGCGCAGAGGTAGCGGCGCGGCAGCAGCGGAGGAGCGGCTCGGGCTCAGGTGGCGTCGTCGACCCGGCGGGCGGAGTCGGAGTTGTTGCGCGGCACCTCGATCGGGCCGGGGGCGTCGAGGGTGCTCGGCTCGTCGATCGAGCTCGGGGTGACGTCGATCTTGCTCGGTGTGGTGTCGATGGGGCTCGGGGCGTCGGGGTCCCACTCGTCCCAGCCCTCGGCGGCGCGGCGCGCGGCACGACGACGGTCGTTGATCCTCGTGATCTGGATGGCGATCTCGAACAGCGCCACGAGGGCCAGCGCCAGCGCCAGCATCGAGATCGGATCCTGACCGGGGGTGGCGATCGCGGCGAAGACGAACAGGGCGAAGATCAGCCCCCGCCGCCACGCCTTGAGCTTCTCGTAGGAGATGACGCCCGCGAGGTTCAGCATCACCACGAGCAGGGGGATCTCGAAGCTGACCCCGAAGATCAGCAGCAGCGCGATGATGAACGAGAAGTAGTACTCGCCGGTCAGCGCCGTGGTCTGCACCTCGTCGCCGATGCTGAGCAGGAAGCTCAGGCCCTGGGTGACCACCAGGAAGGCCAGCACCGCCCCGAACACGAACAGCACCGCGGCGACGGAGACGAAGGTGAGCGCGTAGCGCCGCTCCTTCGCGTAGAGACCGGGGGTGATGAACCCCCAGATCTGATACAGCCAGACCGGGCAGGCCAGCACGATGCCGGCCGTCATGGCGACCTTCAGCCGGAGGTTGAACTGGTCGAACGGGCCCGTGGCCAGGAGCGTGCAGGCGTTGGGATCGGCACTGAACTGACCGCGCGATGAGGCGGGGATGGCGCAGTAGGGCTCCTTGAGCAGGTCACCCAGGCTGGGCAGGCCGAAGAAGTTCGTGCCGTACCAGATGTAACCGATGATCGTGGTGAGCGCGATCGCGATCAGCGCGATAGCGAGCCGATTGCGCAGCTCGTAGAGATGCTCGATCAGCGTCATCGTGCCGTCGGGATTCTTCGGCCGACGACTACCGAACTTCACGGAGAACTTGGCCACCGGGCTGGGCTACTGCCCGGTGTTGCTTGCACCCGGCTGTGTGGTGCGGGTGCTCTCCGGCCGGGGCTCCTGGACCTGTGCGGGCTGCGATGCGGGAAGTGCTGCGGGCGGCGCAGGCTGGGCGGCCGGCTTGTCGGTGGTGTCGGCAGCGTCCTCGCGCGTCTCGTCGCTCTTCATACCCTTCATCTCGCCCTTGAAGACACGGGCGGACTGTCCGATGGAACGGGCCATGTCGGGGAGCCGTTTGGCACCGAACAAGAGCACCAAGATCCCGATGAGGATCACGAACTCCCAGCCGCCGAGGCTCGGCATGATTCTCGTCCTTCCGCCGTGGACACGTGTTGCGGAGTCTACGCCGCCCGGAACGCCCGATACGGGCGCGGGCCGGGCACTTCGCATTCGTCGTTGCTCATTCGTCAGGGCGTCGCCGGGCGTTCACCAGCTGCTGCAGCAACGCCATTCGCCCTTGCGTGTCGACCTGCAGCTCAGCGCTCGCCCGACGGAACCGGCGGACCGGCGGCACGGCCAGCAACAGCACGAGCGCCAGCAGCACGAGCCCGGCGCCTGCGGTGACCACCGCGGGCAGGAACTCACCCATCGTCTCGCTCCCCCGTCTCGTCTCCGCTCTGCTTCCCCACCTGATCGACACCGCCTGCGTCCGCGGCGGTCAGCGCCTCGCGCGCCCGGAGACCGACGGTCTGCACCAGCTCCGGTGGCTCCAGCAGCCGCGCCCCGCCGCCGAGCCCCAGCACCAGGCGGACCAGCCAGGCCGGGTCGGAGTAACGCAGCAGCACCCTCACCCGGTTACCGGCGAGCTCCACGATCTCGTCGACGGGGTAGTACTCCGCCACCCACCGGGCCTCTGGCTCCAGCAGCAGCACGGCGGATCGATGCTCCTCGCTCGGACGGAACAGGCCCTGGGACACGTCGGAGGGTTCGGCGTCCGGCGGCGGTTCGGCCGGCTCGTCGAGCACCTCGACCTCCTCGACACGGTCCAGCCGGAACATCCGCACCGCCTCGGCCCGGCGACACCAGGCCTCCAGGTAGGCGCGCCCCTCCACGATCAGCAGCCGCATCGGGTCGATGGTGCGCTGAGAGACGGCGTCACGCCCCGCTGTGTAGTAGACGATGCGCAGCGCCCGACCCGCGTCCAGCGCGTCGCGGACGGTCGCGGTGGCCGCCGCCTCCTCGTGGGGCAGGTCGACCGCCACACCCACGCTGCCGGCATCGCCGACCGCCCGCTCGATCTTCGCGGTGGCCCGTTGCACCGCCGCCGTGTCGACCATCCCGGGCACCTCGGCCAGCGTGCGCAGAGCCACCAGTAGTGCGGTGGCCTCCGCCGTGGTGAGCCGCAGCGGGCGGCGCATCCCGGCGTCGTGGGTGACGGTGACGGTGTCGCCGGAGAACGACAGGTCCACCAGGTCGCCCGGTCCGTACCCGGGCAGGCCGCACATCCAGAGCAGTTCGAGGTCGCGGCGCAGCTGCCGCTCGCTGACGCCGAAGTCGGCCGCGGCCTCGGCCACCGGGATGCCCGGGCGCGCGAGCAGGTAGGGCACCAGCGACAGCAGCCGCGGCAGCCGCTCGGTGACCCCGCCGGTGCTCATCGCCACGTCCCGGCACGGTCGGGACGGCGCGGGCGCCCGACGGGCTCGCCTGCGT
>DASYES010000222.1:0-5002 GCA_036498885.1 Pseudonocardia sp. | reverse complement strand
ACATCCGGACCCGGCTGAGCGGTCGCGGCCTCTGCCTCCAGGGCCGCCGCCCACCGAGCGGTGAACTCCGGCGGTACGGGCGGTGCGGAAAGCGCCGCGAGCTCGCTACGGGTGACGGCAAGGGCGTGCAGTGCTGCGGCCGACTCGGGGTAGGCGGCAGCGGCCGCGCGCACCTGAGCGGCCTGGGCCGGCTCCAGCACACCTGCGTCCAGGTCGGCGAGCTGCGCGAGGTCGGGGCGTGGAGTGGTCATCCCTCCTCCTCCCGCAGGTGTCCGAGCAGCACGGCCAGGCGCGCGCGGCCCCGTGCGCAGCGGCTCTTCACCGTGCCCACCGGCACCTCCAGCATCTCGGCGGCTTCCAGCACCGGCCAACCCTGGACGTCCACCAGCACTACCGCCAGCCGCTGCTCCACGGGGAGGGCCGCGAGAGCGGCGTCGACGGACAATCGCGTGACCAGCTCCGTAGCGAGGTCGGGATGCCTGGCCGGCAGCTCACGCTCCGGCAGCGGGACCGTGGTGCGCCTGCTGTCGTGCCGGATCCGGTCGATGCACGCGTTGACGAGGATCCGGTGCAACCACGTGCGCACCGAGGCCTCGCCCCGGTAGGAGCCGGCCCGGCGGTAGGCGGCGACGAGGGTCTCCTGTACGACATCGGCGGCGTCCTCGGGGTGGTGGAGCGTGCGCAGCGCCACCCCCCACAGCCGGGACCGGTACCGCGTCGCAAGCTCGGTGAACGCGCTCGGATCGCCCGCCCGGTGCGCGGCCAGCAACTCCGCGTCGGTGGGAGTCGGGGAGCGCACGACGCGGAGATTAGGTCGGGATGCCCGTCTCCCGTGGCCGTTCCGGAGAACTGGTGGCGATCAGGAGCCCGCGCGGTGGAACTGGACCTCGTCGATCTGGGTGACGTTGGCGTCGCCCCCGCCGCTGAGCTTGGTGATCCACAACAGCACGTGGGTGACGGGCTGGCTCCCGGCGAGCGAGACGGGTGTTGTGCCGTCCCGCAGCGTGACCTCGGTGATGGGCGAGGTGTCACGGAAGGGCGAGTCCGCGGCGGGAGCCGAACGCACCTCGATGACGGTGCCAGCACTCGGCGACTCGATCGCGAGCTCGGAGAGCTGCACCGCCGACGCGAACGACACCATCACCCCGACGCCCGGCTTGAGCGCCGGGAACTGCTGCTTGTAGACGAAGGTGCTCCACCCGCTCGAGGGGTTGCCGTCGATCACGCGGGACACGCGGCTCGAGTTGTCGGCGTCGCCAACGGGGTCATAGACCTTGACGCCCGCGACTGCCGCGACACCGCCGTCGCCGCCGACCTGCGGCCCGCCGTCGGCCGGTGCATCGTCCGGCGAAGCGACAGGGCTGTCGACGACGATGGGCGGCCCGTTGCCGTCAGAGAACACCGAGCCCAGCTGCATGCTGATGTAACCGATGACGAAGACCACGGCCACGGCGAGTGCGGTCAGTCCGATCGCGAGCTTGCGCCTCCGCCGGGGGTCGGGAGCAGCGGTGGTACGGCCGCCGTCCTGCCACACGTCCCCAGGGTCGGATGGGACGCCGTCGTCGGCCGGGGGGAACAGGGCCATGCGGTCGTGCTCGTCGACCACCTCGTTGAGCAGGCGGTTGACCGCCGCGGCGGTGTGGACATGGCCGGGGGCGCCGTCGGGTCCGAGGGTGCCGCGGGCGAGGGCATCGAGCTCGACGGGAACGCCCGGCCGCTGCTCCGACGGCGGCAGGAGCGCCCCGGCCGGGGTGCGCCCGGCCGGGCTCAGGCCGGCGAGGGCGGCGTCGGCGCTCGACAGCGGCCAGCGAGCGGTGAGCAGCGTGTAGAGGACGGCTCCGAGTCCGCGCACGTCGTCGGCCGGGGTGACGTCAGGGCGAGGTAGGACGAAGGACAGCTGCGCGCGCCCCTCCGGGGTGATCCGTACCCGTTGGGGGTGGTCGCAGCCCAGCACGAGGCCGTGGCGGTGGGCCTCCTCGGCAGCCGCGGCGAGCGGGGCGACCGCCCGAGCGGCCGCGATCGGCTTGATGAGCCCCTCGGCCATCACCTCGGCGAGGCTGCGCCCGGGCACCCATTCGGTGACGGCGACTCCCAGGACGTCGTGCGGCATGCCCCCGGTGCCGGGGGTGAGGACGTCGAGCAGGCGGGCGCAGCCGCTGTGCTCGAAGCTGCCGGCGCGCAGTGCGCGGGCCACGATCGCGTCGGCGCGTGCCATGGCCTCGTGCTCGGATCCGCGGTCGGCGGGAAAGCGGCGCAGCACGGTGGCGCCCACGTCACGGCGCAGGATGGTGTCCTGGGCACGCCAGAACTCGGCGCCCGCCGCCGCGTCGGATCCGACGCGCGTGCGCAGCCGGTAGCGCCCGGCGAGCTCGGTGCCCGGGGTAGTGCCGGGCGGGACAGCAGGAAGGGTGGGCGTGTCCGAAGGTGACGCATTGTTCGCCGGGGTTCTGTCCTCGGGGCGCATCTGCTCTGGAACAACCGGTGCGGGCGTCTCGGTGGTGGGCGCGCCCCCCTCCCATGGCGCCGCCGCACCCGACGGTGGGCTCGCCAACTCACTCACTGCCAGACCTCCCCGCACGCCACGAAAACACTCCCGCCCCAGTTGAAGCGTACGTCAGCGGGTGGTGCCGCGCCGAGGTTTGCGCCGGTCGACGAGCCGTTCGAGGCGTCCGAGCGCTGTGTCGATTTCGCGAACTCGCAGTAGCTTCATTGCGACGAGGGTGATCGATCCCATGATGACGGTTGCGACCGCGAGCTCGACCCAGGCCCTCGCCAGCGGCGAGAGGCCCCCCAGCGCCCCGTCGAGCAGCGTGATCGCTCCGAAGGCGACCAACCCGCCGACGAGCGAGGCGAGGAGCGCGCGTCCGACGCAGGCGAGCACCTCCCGAGTCGGGATTCGGCCCAACCTGCGCCGCAGCATCACCTGGCCGACCACGGCGCCCGCGATGAAGGACACCGCGTTGGCGGCGGCCAGCCCCAGCACGACGTCCTCGGGTGGCAGGAGTGCCGGGCACGCCAGCATCAGTGGAATCTTGACCGCAACGGTGAACAGCTGGATGAGGGTGGGGGTCCGGCTGTCGGTGAGCGCATAGAAGACCCGAAGCTGCAGCATCGAGATCGCGAACGGCAGTAGCCCGAACGCCGACACCGCGATCGCCGTTCCCACCCGTGCAGCACCGTCGAGGTTCGATTCGCGAAGGCCGAACAGGGCGACGCCGATTTCGGTGCCGAAGAGTGTCAGCATGACCGAAACCGGAACGAGCAGGACGGCGAAGAGCCTGCTGCCGAGCGACAGGTCCGCCACGACGTCCCGCATGCGGCCCTCGGCCGCCGCGCGGCTCATCCGAGGCATCAGCGCCGTGACCAGCGAGACGCCGAGCACACCGTAGGGCACCTGAAGCAGCAGCCAGGCGTACGAGTACACCGCGACGGACCCTGCGGTCGAGGACGAGGCGACGCGGGTGGTGACGACGAGCCCCGCCTGCCCGACCAGCACGTATCCCACGACCCACACGGCGAGCCCGCCGGCGGTCGTGAATCGGGGATCCCAGCCCCACGTCGGGCGGTAGCGGAACCCGGCCCGCCGAGCCGCCGGGATCAGCACCACCGTCTGCGCGGCGATCCCGAGCGTGGTGCCGATGCCGAGCACGAGCAGGCGGACCGAATCCGGCACCAGCACGTAGGCCCCGGCGACCCCGATGACGACGACGTTGTTGAGCACCGGAGCCCAGGCGAAGGCGCCGAAGGCACCGCGGCTGTTGAGGATCGCGCCGAGCAGGGCGTTCAAGCCCAGGAAGAAGACCAGCGGGAGCAGCATGTAGGCCAGGTGGGTGGCCAGCTGCGGGTCGGCGGAGCCGGTGGTCTCACCGCCGAGGTAGAGCTTGGTCAGCAGCGGGGCCGTGAGCATCCCGATGGCGGTCGCCGCCAGCAACGCGATCCCGGCGATCGTGAGCAGCTTGCGGGTGTAGGCCTCGCCGCCGTCGCGGTCCTCCGTCTGGGAGCGCACCAGCAGCGGGATCATCACGCTGGAGAGCACGCCTCCGATCAGGAACTCGTAGACGATGCTCGGCAGCGTGTTCGCGACGGTGTAGGAGTCGTTGAGGATCGTGTCGCCCAGCACGGTGAACAGCGCGACCTGGCGCAGGAAGCCGGTGATCCGGCTGACCAGGCTGGCCACCGCCATCAGGCTGCTCGAGCGCCCGAGCGACCGCTCCTTTCGCGGCACGACAACCAGCTGCTCCGTCGGGCTGTCGTCCGGTGCGGGGCCGCTCACGGGCTCGGAACGCGGGGCGGCTGGGGCCCCCTGCCAGGGGGCCGGGGCGGCCCATCCGGTCGGCGACGGGGCACCGGGAGGCGGTCGGTGGGCTGGAGGGGGTCCGGGAACGGGTCGCCGGTCTTCGCCGCCGGTGGGACCGGGCCATGGCCAGGCGGGCCCGGGCTGAGGGGCCCCGCCTGGTCCGGGGAATCCGGCAGGGGGCCCGTCGCCGGACCGACCTGGGCGGTCCGCGCCGGTTCGCCGCGGACCCGTCGGAGCACCCGACGGACCGCCAGCACCACGAGCAGTGCCCCCGCGCTCGCCGTCAGCCACACGGTGATGGTGCCGTAAGCGGTGGAGCGGACGCGCAGGCGGCTCGGTGGTCCGAGCAGCTCCCCGTTCGGGGTGCGCACGGCTGCCTGGACGATGAACTGGCCCGAGCGGGTCACCTCGGCACTGACCCGGATCTGTCGCCGTCCCAGCGGGGGCACCTGCTGCGGCGGGATCGGCGCCACCCGCAAGCCTGCGGAGGGCAGGATCTGGACGTGGACCTCGACCGTGACCGGCAGCCCGTTGGCCACGGTGATCAGGATCGGGGCGTCCGATGTCCCGAGCGAGTACGGGCTGGGCGGCTCGAGCACCCGCACCGAGGCACGCAGATCGGCCACCCGTGCTGCTGCGGCGTTCGCCGCGGCGACCGCGGCGGCGGGCCGGCCCCGCCAAGCCGCCGAGACGGGCCGCGCGAGG
>DASYES010000221.1:0-2655 GCA_036498885.1 Pseudonocardia sp. | reverse complement strand
GCCGCGCCACGAGCGCCATGCCCTCGTCCAGCAGCCGGTCGTGCAGCCCGGCATCGAGTTCGTCGCCGAGAGGTACGGGCTGGGCCAGCACCATGCCGGACGGCGACCCCAGTGCGCGGTGGGCGCGCCACACGGCGGCGGCATCGGCGGGGGTGTCCACGCGCCAGGGCACGGGATGTCCGGAGTCGCGCCGGTAGAACCCGGGGAACGCGTCGGTGCGGTAGCCCAGCACGGGTACCGACGCCGTCTCCAGCACCTCGAGGGTGGCGGGCACGTCCAGGATCGACTTCACCCCCGAGCAGACGACGAGCACGCCCGTGCCGGCCAGGGCGGCGAGGTCTGCGGAGACGTCCCAGCTGTCCCGGGCGCCGCGGTGCACGCCGCCCAGGCCTCCGGTGGCGAAGAGCGGCACGCCCACCGCGTGCGCGAGCGCCGTCGTGGCCGCCACCGTGGTGGCACCGTCTCGACGCAGGCCGACGGCTACGCCGAGGTCGCGGACCGACAGCTTGACGAGCCCGCCGCCGCACACCCGGTCCAGCTCGGCAGCGGAGAGCCCCACGCGAGGCACCCCGTCGAGCACGGCGACGGTGGCCGGTACAGCGCCGTGGCGCCGGACCGCTGCCTCGAGATCGTCGGCAGCGTCCCGGTTCTGCGGGCTCGGGAGGCCGTGCGCGAGCAGCGTGCTCTCCAACGCGACGACAGGACGCCCACCGGCGACTGCGTCGGCGACCTCCGCCGCCATCGCGACGGGTGCGGGCGGTGGGGCGGGTGGGGAGACGGGAACCGGCACGTGCGGCATCATGGACGACATGGCCACCCAGGTGCTGCCCGACGTCGAGACCCGCCCAGAGGGCACCGACACGACGGGCAACGACGAGCCCAAGATGTTCCACTACGTGAAGAAGAACAAGATCGCGGAAAGCGCGGTCCTGGGGAACATGGTGGTGGCGCTCTGCGGCGAGACGTTCCCGGTCACGAGATCGCCCAAGCCGGGGTCTCCCGTCTGCCCGGACTGCAAGAAGATCTACGACACATTGCGGCCCGGCGGCGACGCCTGATCGGTCGGCGGTGAGCACGGTGCCGGTGCGCAGCGTTCTGCGCGGATGGCTGTACGACCGCCTGGTGGCGGGAATGACCACCGACTGGTACCGCGCGGTTCTGTCGCGGCTACCCGACGGCGCGCGCCTGCTCGACGTGGGCATCGGCACCGGCGCGGCGCTGGCCCGGTGCGCGGATCTCGTGCGTGCGAAACGGCTCGACATCGTCGGGCTCGACATCGACCCCGACTACCTCGTGCGGTGCCGCACCGAGATGGCGAATGCGCAGCTGTCCGAGCAGGTCTCCCCGCTGCTGTCCTCGGTCTACGACCACCGCGGTGGCCCGTATGACGCCGCGTACTTCAGCGCCAGTCTCATGCTGCTGCCCGACCCTGTCGCGGCCATCGCGCACGTGGCGTCGCAGCTCACCCCGGACGGCCGGCTGTTCGCCACACAGACCTTCCACCACCGCCGCTCCCGCCTGCTGGAGCGGGCGAAGCCCCTCGTCCGCCACATCACGACGATCCACTTCGGACGAGTGACCTATGAGGACGACTTCCGCAAGGCGTTCGCCGACGCAGGCGTGGAGCTGATGGAGCTCATCACACTGAGCGGTACGCGGCGCTCGTCGTACCGGCTCGCGGTGGCCAGGACCGGTGACGACAGCGACGGCCGGGGGTGCACGGCTGCCTGAGCCGCGCGTGCCCCCTCACCGCTGCAGCACGTACTCCCCGGGTGCGGGTGCCACCGCGTGCATCCCGCGCCCTCCGAGCTCCGGCGGCGCGTCACGCAGCGGGCCGCTGCGCTCGCCGAGCCACGCGAGGTGGTCTGCCCACCACGAGCCGGCAACGGGCCGTGCCGCGGCCAGCCAGCGCTCCGCGTCGGGCGGTGTCGCCTCGGCGACGTGGAACTCGGCGTCGGGGTCGTCGGGCGGGCACACCACCGATGCCGTGGGGCCGCCGGTCGACAGCACGAACCGGCTGGTGCCCCCGAGCAGTCCCGCGGTGCGGTAGCAGGAGCGCCACGTGTCCGATCCGACGCCGGCCACGACGTAGGTCTCCCGGTCGATCTTCGACAGATCGACTGCTGTGCCGAGCATCGCGGCGCCCCCGGGCGTCACCAGCGCGTTGTCCTGTGCCACGCCAACCAGATCGCGGTGCAGGGCGGCCGGAATGCGCACCGTGTCGGCGAGCCAGGACAGCACCTCCGGCGCCGGGTCAGCCGACCGGCCGGTGCCGTGGTGGGGTGCCTGGCCGGGCCGCAGGTCGTCCGGCTGCCGCCGGACCAGCGCCGCCACGAGGCCACGGCCGTCGAGGTAGCCCACCCTGGCGGACCCCTCCACCGCGCTCCGCGCCGCGTCCCTGTCGTAGGTGTCGTGGCCCGTGCGGTCGAGCAGGGATGCCGCGAACGTCACCGAGGCCACGCGCTGCTGGGCGCCGATGGCCGCGAGGTGCGCCAGCAGCATCGCGGTGACGGTGCCGCCCGACCAGGAGAAGGCCATCAGCGACGTACCGGAGGTGCGGGTGATGTGCTCACACGCGTCCATCGCGTCGAGGACGGCCCGGCCGTAGGTGTCGAGATCCCAGACGGCGTGCTCGGGGCCGGGGTTGCGCCACGA
>DASYES010000220.1:0-10204 GCA_036498885.1 Pseudonocardia sp. | reverse complement strand
CACGATCGTCAAGGTCGCGGTGTCCGACGGTGACGCGGTGGCCGCGGGCGACCTCGTCGTCGTGCTGGAGGCGATGAAGATGGAGAACCCGGTGCTCGCGCACAAGGACGGCACCATCACGGGCCTCGCCGCCGAGGCGGGCAGCTCGGTGTCCCAGGGCACGGTCATGTGCGAGATCAAGGACTGACCGCTCTACGTATGGACCCTGTCGAGATCAATGCCGGCTCCTGGTACCTGCGCGCCCTGCGGGCCGACGACCGCGTCGACGACCGGCCGGCCGTGCTGGCGTCCTGCCGCGATCCGGAGATCCGCCGCTGGCGCGAACGGCCTCCGGCCACCCAGGAGGCCGCTGGCGACTACGTGCGCCTGTGCGCCCAGCGCTGGAAGCACGACGAGGGCTACACGTGGGCCGTCTGCGAGCCGACCACCGGGGAGATGCTGGGCGAGATCGAGCTGGCCGCCCTCGATCTGGCCGCCGGCACAGCCGAGGCGACCTGCTGGGCGCTCCCGGCAGCACGCGGACGCGGCATGATCACCACCGCGCTGTCGGCCGTGCTGCGGTTCGCGTTCGCCGGACTCGGCCTCCAGCGGATCACCTATGCCGTGGCCGAGGGCAACGTGGCATCGGCGCGGGTGGCGATCACATGCGGCTTCCGGCCGACGGCGAGGCAGCCCGCGGCGTGGGTTTCCGACGGGCGACGCCAGGACGTGCTCATCACGACGCGGTTGGCGACGGACAGTTGACGATCAACGACAGAGCGTAATACCGTCGACGAGCCAGGCGATTCCACAGCGACCCCGCACCGTGCTGGACAAGTGCATAGCGGAAAGCAGTGACGCAAACCCGTGACCACCACGGGGCCCGGTGACTCCGCCACGCGGAAGTGCCGCGCCGCGGATCCGTTCGCCACGCCGGCTCAGGCCGCGCCGCGAACACGCCCCCATCCCGACAGGCGACCAGGATCCGTATGCCCCCCGAGATGTTCGTGACCAGCCACATCCACACCGACGGCCCGATTCCCGGCCCCCACTCCCTACTCACCCTCACCTCCGTCGCGCACACGCTCGACGGGAGTCCGACCACGCTGTTCACCACCAACGTGCGTGAACTGCCCGGTGCCACCCTGCACCCGGTCGCCCTCCAGAGCTGGAGGCGACGGGCGGAGGACTGGCTCTCCACCCGCCGGGCGAGCCGTCCACCCGCCCTCGCGATGACCGCCTTCGCCCAGTGGATCGATGAGCTCCCTGGGCGGCCGGTGTTCGTCGCCGACACCGCAGATCCGGACTATCTGTTCCTGTACTGGTATCTGCAGCGCTTCGCCGGGAACTGGCCCTTCGCCAGGACCGTCACCGATGCGGATCTCCACGCGCGCATCGACTGCTCGACCCTCTGCCCGCTCGCCGGGTGCCGGATGCCGGAGACGGTGCTGGCGAAGACGAGCTGACACGAGATCGCCACCAGCGACGGCCGGTGCGGACTGCAGCCGCACCGGCCGTCGGCGTTCCGGGTTCGTTCGCGATCGCACAGCAGATCCCGCGAACGGGCCTGGCAAACGCTCGCCCCGGCCTACCGTCGCCCCGACATCGTGCAGAACATCCCGCACTGGGGAGGACACCGTGGCCGAGCCGGCCCTCCAGCCCGACACCCCGCGGCACGTGCTCACCGCGGTCGAGTTCGACGTGCTGTGGGAGCGGCTCAGGCTGGGCCCCACGCCCGTCGTGCTACGCCTCGCATCGCCGGGCCGCACGCACGCGGAGCGGCGCGATCTCCGGGCAACGGGATGGCAGGCGCTGCGACGCCGTGGGCTCGCCGGATCCACGGGCCCCGATCCCGAGCTCGCCCGGCTGCTGCATCTGCTCGCCCGTCCGGTCGGCCAGTTGGAGCTGCGCGGACGGTGGGAACGCCGCGTCCGGGCCGTGTCCGCGGGTGCGCCGGGCATGTGTGTGCTGGCCGTGCGGCAGGACGCCACCGTCACTCTCGAAGCCCACGGCTCGCTCCCGGCCGCGCTGCTCCGCGTGCTCCCCCACTCCGCACCAGGCCCCGGCCGGGCGAGCACGGTTCCGTCCGCCCTACTCACCTCGGCCACGGCCCCCGCATCCGGCACCGGGCTACGGCCAGCACTCCTCGGTGCGGATGTCCCGCCCACCGAGGCCGGCCTCCTCGCCCGCATGCTCAGCGGCATCACGGCCGGGGCGCAGATCGTCGCGCTGGTTGCCGACCGCTGGGGCGTGCTCCGCCGCTCGGGCGGAGTCCTCGCAATCCTCGACGCGCCGCGCGGGCGCTACCTCCTCACCCGCTCCACGGGCGAGGACGGCGTCGAGTGGACCACGATCGCCCCTACCGACACCCGCCGCCTCGCCCACCGAATGTCGGAGCTCCTGGCCCCCTGACACGACCCGCCCCCACAGAGGCCGCGAGCCACCCACTCCAAGCCCGCGAGTCGCCCGTATTCCGCCCGCGAGTCGCCCGGCTCCCGAGCGCGAGTCGCCCGGTTCAGGCCCGCGAGCCACCCGGCGGCTCAGAGCCGCGAGTCGCCCGGCTCCCGGCCCGCGAGTCGCTCGGTTCAGGCCCGCGAGTCGTCCCTTCCGTCCCGCGGTCAGCGCTCGGCCGCTGCGGGCGGGGCGTCGATCAGCCGAGGTCCTTCGGCGCCAGGCCGCGGCCCACCACCGCGCCCGCGACGCCGGCCACGACCGTGATGCCGGCCAGCAGAATCGCCACCAGGCCGAAACCACCGACGAGCAGACCGATCGCCGCCGACGCCACGCCGACGGCGAGACCCGTGCGCGCCACCGCCGCGCCGGTGCGGCCCCGCGTGACGATTCGGGCTCCCACGGCCGTGAGGATGATCGCGATCAGCCCGCTCAGCGGCGCGAGCACCCCGACCGGCGGGAGGACGAGGAACGCGGCATCGTCCACGAGCTGCGCGCCCAACCCGGCGAGCAAGACGGCGCCGATCGGCACGCGAGAGATGACAGACGGAGTGGTCATGTCTCGAGCGTGCGCTCCTGGCAGGGCACGGACATCGGGGATCGCCCGGAGCCCGTCCCCGGGGTATCCGGCGTAACGTCCTCACATGGCCATCGGGTTGGATCAGTTCCTGGCTGCGGCGGGCGCGACGCTCCTGGGCGCGGCAGTGCTCACCGAGCTGCGCAAACCCGCAGACGAGCGGACCTGGCACGGGAACCTCGTCGGCGTGCCCTACGACCTGCGACCGCCCACCATGGCTCGGATGCAGGCCTCCCTGTGGGACCCGGACAACCCCGCGCTGCTCGTGCCGCAGGTCTTCGGGGTCGGCTGGTCGGTCAACCTCGCCAGCCTCGCCCGTCCGCTCGGCCTGGGACCGCCAGCCGCAGACGCTCCCGCTGACGCGCGAGGGACGAGCACCGCGGGGTGATCTTGACGCCGGTCGTCCGGAAGATGACCATGGTCCCTCCCCGACCATCTCATTCCCCCGCGCCGGACTCCCCACCTTCGGCGGGGAGCTGCAGGAGTTTCCAGTGCCGTCCGCATCCCGCGCCTTCGCGGAGCTCAGCACGTCCCGGCGGCCGACCGACCCGAGACCGATCATGGATCGCGCGGTCGTGGTCGGCGCCAGTATGGCGGGGCTGCTGGCCGCGCGAGTGCTCAGCGACCATGCCGACGAGGTCATCGTCATCGAGCGCGACCCGGCAGACACCGGGTACGAGCCCCGGCCAGGAGTGCCGCAGGGCAGCCAGGTGCACGCGCTCCTGCCGGCGGGCCAGGTCCAGCTCGAACGGTGGTTTCCCGGCTTCGCCGAGGAGGTGATCGCAGCCGGTGCCGTGGTGCCTCAAGCGTCCGGCACGCGGATGTACATCAACGGCGCACAGCAGCCGCCGCCACCGCAGATCGAGGGTGCGGGCGTCGCGCTGGTGACGACCCGACCGTTCCTCGAAGCCATGGTCCGGCGCCGGACCACGGCCATCGACAACATCCGGATCGTCCACGGACGCGCCGAAGGCCTGGTCTTCACCGGCGACAGGGCCGCGGGTGTGCGCTACCTGCCTACGGCTGACAGTGCCGACGCCGCCCCGACCACGCAGGACGCGGACCTGGTCGTCGATGCGATGGGCCGGTCGAGCCGCCTCAGCGACTGGCTCGAGGAGAACGGCTGGGACCGGCCTCCGATGCGGCGGATGCCGATCAAGCTGAACTACGCCACGGCGATGTTCCGCCGTGACGAACAGATCAGCGACATCAGCGTCGTCGTCTCGCAGACCCGCCCCGCCGAGGACCGGGTCGCCCGGATCGCGGGGATCAACTCCGTCGAGGACGACCGCTGGATCATGCTGATCTCGGGCTACGCGGACGACCGCCCGAGCCGCGATCCGGCCGACTTCGTGGCCCGTTGCCGGCGGGACTTCCCGTCCGTCTTCGGCGACATCGCCGAGCAGGCCGAGATGCTCGGTGACGTCATCACCTATCACCAGGCCGACAGCAGGCGGCGGGAGTTCCACGAGCTGACCCGCTTCCCCGCGGGGCTCGTGGCGATCGGCGACGCGGTGGCCTCGTTCAACCCCGTCTACGGGCAGGGTATGACCTCTGCCGCGCTCCACGCGTCGTGCCTGTCGGCCTATCTGAACGGGGGGCCGCGGCTCGACGAGCCTGCGCGGGACTACTTCGAGAAGGTACGGGTGATCGTCGACGCGGCCTGGCAGGTCTCGACCATCGCCGACCTCGCTCTGCCCCACGTGGACGGCCCCTACCCACGTGGATACAAGGTCATCTCGAAGCTCGGTGACATGGTCCTTGCGATGTCGGCGACCGACCCCGAGATGAACCGGCGGATGAGCTTGGTCACCACGATGCTCGCGCATCCGAGTTCGCTCGGCCGGCCCGGCACCCTGCTGCGAGCCGTCTGGCTCCGCCTGGTGGCCGGCGTTCGACGCAGGCCGGCAACCGCGGGGTGACGCGAATTCAGTCCAGGTCGCCGTGGCGCATCAGCTGCCGGCCCGCCTCGGTGATCGAGCCCGACAGCGACGGGTAGACCGAGAACGTGTGGGCAAGGTCCGCGACCGTCAGATTGTTCTGCACGGCCATCGCGATCGGAAGGATCAGTTCGCTCGCGACCGGCGCCACGACGACACCACCCACCACCACACCGGTAGCGGGCCGGCAGAACAGCTTCACGAACCCGCGGCGAAGTCCCTGCATCTTGGCCCGGGGGTTCGTCGAGAGCGGCATCATGATCGTGCGCGCAGGCACCTCGCCCGCGTCGATCGCACGCTGGCTGATCCCGACGGTCGCGATCTCCGGACGCGTGAACACGGCTGCGGCCACCGTCTTCAGCTTGATCGGCGCCACACCTTCGCCGAGGGCGTGCCACATCGCGATGCGGCCCTGCATCGCAGCCACCGACGCGAGCATCAGCAGGCCGGTGCAGTCGCCCGCCGCGTAGACGCCCGGCACGGACGTGCGCGAGACGCGGTCGACGGGGATGAACCCACCCCGGCCGGTCTCGACGCCGATCTTCTCCAGCCCGATGTCCGTGGTGTTGGGCACCGAGCCGACGGTCATGAGGGCGTGCGAGCCGGTGACCGTGCGACCGTCGGCCAGCGTCACGACGATGCCGTCTCCGTCGCGTTTCACGGAGTCGGCGCGTGCTTGCGAGAGGATTTCGACCCCCCGCTCGGCGAACACGTCCTGCAGCACGGCGGCGGCGTCGGCGTCCTCGCCAGGGAGTACGCGGTCGCGGCTGGACACCAGCGTGACCCGGGTGCCCATCTCCACGTACGCGGAGACGAACTCCGCGCCCGTCACTCCGGAACCGATGACGACCAGGTGCTCGGGCGGCGACTCGAGGTCGTACAGCTGGCGCCAGGTGAGAATGCGCTCCCCGTCGGGGACGGCGTCGGGGAGCACCCGCGGTGTGGCGCCTGTGGCGATGAGCACGACGTCGGCCGGAAGCTCCTCCGGCTTACCGTCGGCTCCCCGGGCCTCGACGATGTGCGGCGCCCGCGCGGAGGGTGCGTCGGTGAACACGGCCGAGCCGCGAATGATCCGCACGCCTTCGCGCTCGACGCGCGCCCGAACGTCCGCCGACTGCGCCAGCGCGAGGCGCTTGACGCGGGCGTTCACGGTGGGCAGGTCGACGCCGATGCTCTTCGGATCGGCAACTATGCCCAGGTCAGGGGCGCGATGCAGGTCGACGCGGATGCCGGCCGACGAGATCAAGGTCTTGGACGGGACGCAGTCGTCGAGCACGCATGCCCCGCCCATGCCGTCGCGTTCGACGACGGTGACGTCGCTGCCGTGCTGAGCCGCCACGAGTGCGGCCTCGTATCCGGCTGGGCCCCCGCCCATGATCACGATGCGCGTCACCGCGGCGTGCCTCCTCCTGATGTCCTGTTCCCCCAGCACCGTACGCGGGCCGTGGCGCTCTACTCTGTGCCGGTGCCCCTGTACGCCGCCTACGGGTCGAACATGGATCCCGCCCAGATGAAAGAGCGTGCCCCGCACTCGCCGATGGCGGGTACCGGGTGGCTCCTCGGCTGGAGGCTGACCTTCGGCGGCGAGGACTACGGGTGGGAGGGCGCGCTCTCCACTGTGGTCGAGGACCCCGACTCGCAGGTCTTCGTCGTGCTCTACGACGTCTCGGAGCTCGACGCGGCGCAGCTCGACCGCTGGGAGGGCGGGGAGCTGGGGTTGCACAAGAAGCTCCGGCTGCGCGTGCACACCTTGGACGGCGACGCGCTCGCGTGGATCTACGTGCTCGACGCGTACGAGGGCGGTATGCCCAGCGCCCGATATCTCGGGGTGATCGCCGACGCCGCCGAGCAGGCGGGAGCGCCCGCCGACTACGTGATGGCGTTGCGCAACCGCCCCAGCGGCAAGTCCGTCTGACGCCGTTCCCTCATTCCGGGCCCGCTGAGCCGGCGGTTCGGGCGCCAGCCCTGCGGACCCGCACCTGAAAGGGCGACTCGCGCACCAGAAGCCGGCGACTCGCGCAACCAGAGCCGCAACCCGTAGAACCAAAACGGGCGACTCGCGCACCCGAAACGGGCGACTCGCCAGCCGGAAACGGGCGACTCGCCAGCCGGAAACGGGCGACTCGCGCACCCGAAACGGGCGACTCGCCGGGGGTGGCCGCGAGTCGCCCGCGGGGTGTCAGGAGGTGAGGGCGGTCAGGGCGGACTGGATGAGTACCCGGACGCCGAAGGGCAGGGCGCGCTCGTCGAGGTCGAACGTGGGCTGGTGGATGTCGCGCATCGGACCGTGGCCCGCCCACACCCCGAGCCGCGCCATGGCGCCCGGGGCGTGCTCCAGATACCAGGCGAAGTCCTCGCCACCGCTGCTCTGCTCGGTGCTGGTGGAGGCGTCGACACCGCCCACCGTGACGGCGGCGGTGGCCAGCATCCCGGCGCTCACCGCTTCGTTGACCACCGGCGGAACGCCACGGATGTGTTCGAGTACATAGCCGGCGCCGGTGGGCGCGAGCAGCGCCGTGACCAGTGCACGGATTTTGGCCTCCAACTCACCCCACGTGTTGTGGTCGGCAGTGCGAAGGGTGCCCCGAAGGACACCCTGCTGCGGGATCGCGTTGGCCGCTTCCCCCGCCTGCACGGCCCCCCAGACCAGCACGGTGCCCGAGCGCGGGTCGACCTGGCGGGTGAGGAGCAGCGGCAGCTGCGTGATGATGACGCCGAGTGCCTCGATCAGGTCGGCGGTCAGATGCGGTCGTGAGGTGTGGCCACCTGGCGAGGTGAGCCGGATCTCCAGGACGTCGCAGGCCGACGTGATCGGCCCGACCCGTGTGCCGACCTTGCCGACCTCCAGGCGCGGGTCGCAGTGGAGCGCGAAGATGCGCTCGACGCCGTCCATCACGCCGTCGGCCACCATGTCGATCGCACCGCCGGGCTGGATCTCCTCGGCGGGCTGGAAGAGGAGCCGCACGCGGCCGGGCAGCGACGGCGCTGAGGCCAGGGCGAGGCCCGCACCGAGCAGCATGGCGGTGTGGGCGTCGTGCCCGCAGGCGTGCATCACGCCGTCGACGGTGGAGGCGAAGGGCAGCCCGGTGTCCTCGTGGAGGGGCAGCGCGTCCAGGTCGGCACGCAGCGCGACGCAACGGTCGCCGAAGCCGATGTCGCAGACGAGGCCCGTGCCGCCGGGGAGGGTGCGGGGTTCGAGCCCGGCCGCCATGAGCCGCCGCGCCACCAGCTCGGTGGTGCGGTGCTCCGCACGTCCGAGCTCGGGTACGGAGTGCAGGGCACGCCGCCAGGCGACGACGTCAGTGCGATGGGCTTCGAGCCAGGACTCCAGCCATGCCGGGCCGCTGCCCGCGCCTAGGTCAGTCACGGCCAGCTCCGCCGGTGGCACGAGGTCGGTGTGTGCCTCCAGCAAGGTCACCGCACACCACCGCGCGCGGTGGGCCTCCGGCGACCGGTCGCAGCGCGCATCGTCAGTGATGCGCGCGTCGAGGCTGCTCTGCAGTGCATCTGGCCATGGTGCTCACCCGGACGGCGGTGTACCAACCGGACTCGCATGTATGCCTGAAATACGCGCCGAGGTGTTGCGGATCTGCTGCGGGCGGGCACGCAGGCAGTGACGAACGGTCGCGTGGCACTGAGACAAACGGGGGTAGGCGCCGCTCGTCGCTGGTCGTTGCGGGCATCACCGGAACACCGTGTGGCGGCGATTCCCCCACAGGGCTCTCGCGCCACCCACACCGGTTGTGCTGGACGCGATCGGTGGACGGCGGTGTACACGCGGGGGGCGGCAGCGGCGCCCGCGTGCGTCCAGGGAGAATGCACGGGTGTCGCAGGACAGCCCGGGGGACCAGCACGTGCGCCGGATCGGTGGCCGTTACCGGCTCGCCGATCTTCTCGGCAGCGGCGCAATGGGCACGGTGTGGGCAGGCTACGACGAGGTGCTGCAGCGCCGGGTGGCGGTCAAGGAACTGAAAGTCCCTCCCGGGGTGCCCGATCACGAGGCGGCGGAGGCGCGGGAGCGCATCATGCGCGAGGCGCGGGCGCTCGGCGGCCTGTCGCACCCGAACATCATCACCGTGTTCGACGTCGTCGAGGCCGACGGGGCACCGGTGGTCGTCCTTGAGCTCGTGCCGTCGCGCAACCTCGCCACGATGATCAGCGAGCAGGGCACGCTCACGCTGCAGCAGAGCGCCGTCGTCGGCTTCGCCACAGCGGGCGGGCTGCGGGCAGCGCACCGGAGCGGGATCACGCACCGGGACGTCAAGCCGGGCAACGTCCTCGTGGCCGACGACGGCCGCGTCAAGCTCACCGACTTCGGCATCGCCCGCAACATCGCCGACGCCCCCATGACCAGCGTCGGGCTCGTCCTCGGCTCTCCCGCATACATCGCCCCCGAGGTCGCGGCGGGCCAGCCGGTCACACCGGCGGCGGACCTGTGGGGACTCGGCGCCACGCTCTTCGCCGCGATCGAGGGCCGTCCGCCCTACGACGTCAACGGCGACCCGGTGTCCACGATCACCGAAGTGGTGGACGGCGAGGTCCCGCGGCCGCGGTCGTCGAGCCCGGTGGCGGACGTGATCATGGCGCTGATGGTGAAGGACCCCGACGGCCGGATGCCGCTCGAGGAGGTCCGCCACCGGCTGCGCCCGCTCATCGACGACCCCGACGACCCGCTCTACCCCGGTTCGCCCGATGCTCCGACCATCGGCGCCGGCATCCTCGTTCCGAGCGCGGCACGGGCGGAGTACAGCGCCCCCCGTCCCGCGCCCCTGCCGCCCGCGCCGACAGGCCCACGCCCGGTCGCCGACCCTGCACCGCTGGCCGCGTCGCCCGGGCCCCTGCCGCAGATGCGCTCCAGGCCGCCCACCCCGCCACGGCCGATGGCCGGTTCGGCTCCGCGACGGCACGCGGCCTCCGCCGAGCCGCTGACGGGATGGGCGGCGGCGGGGATGGTGGCGGCGGGCGCCGCGGTCGTCCTGGCCGGAGCTTTCGGCGGCTGGACGATCACCCGGCTCCTGGCCGGGCAGTCGCCGCTCACCACGGTGAACGTCACATCGGCCAGCACCTCGCTGCGTCAGCACAACGACGGTCTCGGCTTCAGCCTGCCGGTGCCGCAGGACTGGAACGAGTACCGGAACGAGCCGCCCGAGGGTTTGCCGACGGTCAACTTCATCAGCACGGACGGCACCGAGGGGCTCGCCGTGCAGCAGGCCGAGTCCAAGGAGGCGGCCCAGGCCGTGGCCGGCACGGTGCTGGG
>DASYES010000219.1:0-1879 GCA_036498885.1 Pseudonocardia sp. | reverse complement strand
GACGGCCGCAGGATGGACCCCGCCCCGACCCCACCGGGACGCACCCCGAGTGCGTCGAGGTCAGGGCGGGTCTCGGACTCGTCGGGGACCGCTACTTCGGGCACGCGGCTCACCGCCGGGCGGCGGTCACGTTCTTCGCGGCCGAGACCATCGACGACATCGCCCGCGAGCTCGGTCTGGCGGGCGTACCCGATGCGAGCCTGACGCGGCGGAACGTGGTGCTGCGTGGGTTCCCGGTGGACCGGCTGACGGCCGGGCGCGGCACAGAGGGGGCCGTCTTCAGCCTCGACTCCGGCGAGGGGCCGGTGCGGTTCCGCGCGCACCGCCCGGCCAACCCCTGCCGCTGGATGGACGTGGTGCTCGCCCCGGGCGCGTTCCGTGGGATGCGCGGGCGAGGCGGGGTGCGCTGCGAACCGCTCGACGACGGCGTGCTGCGCCGCGGGCCGGCGTTGCTGCGGGTGGAGACCTCGCTGCCGGCCGCGCCCGGTCAGTGCGCCGCGTCGTCCCAGCTGCGGCCGTAGCCGACCGACACCTCGAGCGGCACGCTCAGCTGCGCGGCCGCGCCCATCTCGCGCCGCACCAAGGTCTCCACGGCCTCGCGCTCACCCTCGGCCACCTCGAGCACGAGCTCGTCGTGCACCTGCAGCAGCATTCGGGTGTGCAGCCCCTCGCTGATGAGGGCCCGGTGTACGCCGAGCATGGCGACCTTGATGATGTCGGCAGCGCTGCCCTGGATGGGGGCGTTCAGCGCCATCCGCTCGGCCATCTCCCGGCGCTGGCGGTTGTCGCTGGTGAGGTCGGGCAGGTAGCGGCGGCGGCCCATGATGGTGGCGGTGAATCCGTCCTTGCGGGCGATGTCGACGATGCTGCGCAAGTAGTCGCGCACTCCGCCGAAGACGTTGAAGTACTCATCCATGAGCCCGCGGGCCTCCTCCGTGGAGATCCGCAGCTGCCCGGCCAGGCCGAACGAGGAGAGCCCGTAGGCGAGCCCGTAGTTCATCGCCTTGATCTTGGCGCGCTGCTCCCCCGAGACCTCGGTGGGTTCGCAGTCGAAGACCCGCCCTGCCGTCTGGGCGTGGAAGTCGTGGCGAGAGCGGAAGGCTTCGATCAGCGCGGCGTCCTCCGACAGGTGGGCCATGATCCGCATCTCGATCTGGCTGTAGTCGGCCGTCATCAGTTCCGCGTACCCGGGGCCGACCACGAACGTCTCGCGGATCCGCCGGCCCGCGGCCGTGCGGATCGGCACGTTCTGCAGGTTGGGCTCGGTGGAGCTCAGGCGACCGGTGGCCGCGATCGTCTGGCTGTAGGTGGTGTGGATCCGCCCGTCGTCGGCCACGGACTTGAGCAGGCCGTCGACGGTGACCTTGAGCCGGGTGGCGTCGCGGTGCAGCAGCAGGTGGGAGAGGAATTCGTGGCCCGTCTGCTCGTAGAGCGTCTGCAGCGCGTCGGCGTCGGTGGTGTAGCCGGTCTTGGTGCGCTTGGTCTTCGGCATGTTGAGCTCGTCGAACAGCACCGCTTGCAGCTGCTTCGGCGAGCCGAGGTTGATCTCCTTGCCGATCACGGAGTAGCTGTCCTGCGCGGCCTGCTTCACCTGAGCGGCGAACTCGGCCTCCAGGGCCGAGAGGGCCTCGCCGTCGACCGCGATGCCGGCCTTCTCCAGGTCGGCGAGCACGAACTCCAGCGGCAGCTCGAGCTCCGCCAGCAGCTCGGTGCCGCCACGCTCCGCCAGCTCGGCGTCGAGGGCGTCGGCCAGCTCCGCGACGGCGGAGGCAGCGATCATCTGCGTCTGCGCACGGGCCGCGTCGGCCTCCTCCTCGCCGCCGAGCAGCGAGAGCTGGCCGTCCTCGGCCTCACCGTCGGCCCGCAGCTCGCGGCGAAG
>DASYES010000218.1:0-11668 GCA_036498885.1 Pseudonocardia sp. | reverse complement strand
CGCCGATGCCACCTCGGCAGGCACCAGCTTGCGCATCCGCCGCCGCGCGGGCTCCTCCACCGCGTGGTAGGCGAGCGCCGCCACTCCGACGGTCGAGACGAACACGAGCACTCCGACGACGTAGGCGAGGACCGTGTCCGGTCCGATCACCGAGAACTTCTGCAGTGCCAGCCAGTAGATCTCGAATATCGGGATGTGCACGAGGTAGAGGCTGTAGGAGATGCGGCCGCCGTAGACGGCCCACGGGGCCGACAGCACCACGGCCGGGCCCCGGTCCGCCAGCGCCATCGCGGCGACCAGCAGCGGGAACAGCAGGATCACCGCGCCGCCCCGGCCGGGACCGATCAGCTCGCCGAGCAGTAGCCCTCCCGCGATCATCAGCGGCAGCACCACCGCCCAGGCCGACGCGCTGCGCCGTGCCCTCGACGACGTCCGGCGCGTCCTCCGGACGGCCAGGTACATCAGCGCCCCCGCACTGAACCCGCAGAGGATGCGCACCACCCAGCTCCACGGGTAGTACGGGCTCCCGGTGGAGAGGTACGCCCATGCGATCGGGGCCATCAGGGCCACGGCTGCGACGCCGAGCACCACGGCGGGGAGGTTGCGCAGTCGGAAGAGCACGAGCACGCCGATCGGGAAGAGCAGGTAGGCCAGCCACTCGGCGCTGATGGACCAGGTGGAACCCACCCAGGACGCCCCGTCGAAGAACGGGTTGTCCCAGAGCTGAACCATGAACAGCTGCTGGATGTACTGCCCGACCCCGAGCTCGGGTTGCACAGCCTGGAACGCGATCTCGGAGTCCGAGCCGAGCACCATGCGGGCCATCAGCCACAAACCGAACAGGTGGAACACCACCGCGTACACGGGCCAGATCCGGCAGGCCCGCGCCCAGACGAACCGCGCGGTGGCTCCGATGCGCAGCGCCGGCCCCAACGCGTCCATGTACGTGTAGGTGATCACGAACCCGCTGAGGACGAAGAACAGGTCGACGCCGAGGGCGCCCGCCGTGACCAACGGCCCGAGGGTCGCCGCCACCTCGGCCACTCCCGGAAGCGGGGTGAAATGGAAGTGGAACAGCACGACCCAGACTGCTGCGACGATCCGCAGCCCCGTCAGACCCTTGAGCTCGCCGGTGAGAACACCGCGACTACCGGGCGGGGTGGTGACCTGCTGGCCTGCTCTCGTCACACACGGAGAACGAGGCCATTTCCTGCCACGGTTCGCCTACCAGCCAGAACGTACCGGGATGGCCGGGGCCGTCACTGCGTGCTGGCGTGTCGTAGGGCCGACCGGGTGGCCGGGCGGGCTCCGTTCAGCACACAGTGCAACCGGCGACCACTGTCCGCTACCACCGGTCCATGTGCAGAACGGTATCGAGCGGCTCGCGTGTCGCAGGCTTGAATGTGTCACCGGTGTAGTAGGCCGTGGGCAGGAGGACGCCCTGCCGCACGTTCGACGGGATCCCGAGCAGCTCGGAGATCTCCTTCTCGTAGCGCAGATGCAGGGTGGTCCAGGCGCTGCCGAGCCCACGGGCGCGGGCGGCGAGCTGGAAGCTCCACGCGGCCGGGAGCAGCGAGCCCCACAGCCCCGCCTGGTTGCTCGCCGGCAGCTCCTGTCCTGCCTCGATACACGCGATGACATGCACCGGCACATCGCCCATCCGCTCCGCGAGGTACTCCGCGGAGTTCGTCACGCGGGCCTGCACGGCACGCCGCTCGTCACTGTGGTCAGAAGTGTTGCCGCCGTAGGTCGGGGAGTTGCGGTAGCGGTCGAACTCCTGCCGGTAGTACTTGCCGATCTCGGCCCGCAACCCGGGGTCGGTGACGACCATCCAGTGCCAGCTCTGCCGGTTGCCTCCGGTAGGGGCCTGGACAGCGACCTCCAGACACTCGCGCACGAGCTCGATCGGTACCGGCCGGTCCAGATCGAGGCGCTTGCGGACGGAGCGCGTGGTCCTGAGAAGTTCGTCGGGGGACAGCGGCAGAGTCATACCCCGATCATGCCCCGCACCACCCGGACATTCATGCGTCATCCCACCGTTCGGCACCCTGCGGCAGCGCGCGGGTCGCGGGGGTACCGGTAGGACGTGCGCTCCCAGGCCCCGGTCAAGTTGTCCCAGAACCGCTGCGCGGTGAGCGGAGCCCGCACCGAGTCGAGCAACTCCTGCGTGCGCGGACACGCGAGCGCGCTACGGGCTGCGGCGACGCCACCAGGATCGACGAACCCGGTGTCGCCGGTGACGCCGCTGTCGGCCAGGAACCACTCGGGCGGCAGGTCCTTGTCGTGGCCGATCCGCCCCTCCGGCAGGCCGGTGGCATGCGCGGCGATCGGGTTGGTGAGTCCCACGCCGTCGAGCACGGTGGTGGACAGCGGCGCGAGCTCGCCCGTGACGCCGAGGTTCAGCCAGACGATCGTGTCACGGGTGTGGTCGGCCGACTTCGGGAACAGCCACCAGCGGAGCCCGTCGGCACCCGGCCCGGCCACTCCCAACGACGGGGCAGACGCGCCGCGAAGGGCTGCGACGCCCTCGGGTGCCACGGGGTGGCCGAGGAAATCTTCGCTGGTCACGGGGTTGGGCTTGCCGACCAGTACCACGTAGTAGAGGCGTTCGTTGGCGATCCAGTTGGGACCGAGCGTGTCGTAGGCGGGCCGCATGCCCAGCACACAGGCGAGCGCCCACACCGCCATCCCGATCGCGGGGAGTGCGGTCCACCGGGTGAACGGCACTGCCATGACCGGCAGCACCAGGCAGAACAGGGCGGGGAGCAGCATCCGGCCGTGCATGAAGTCGCCCCCGACCCTGGTGACGTAGAGGGCGAGCAGCGCGGAGCCCAGCACCGGCACGGCGAGCACCAGGACGGCGGCGAGACGCATCCAGCCCGAGGGCCGCGGTGCGGCACCCCGGCGCTCACACAGAACCGCCACCACACCGACGAGCAGCACCAGCAGCGGGATCCACAGGCGGTACGGCTCGATCAGGTCGATCAGGTAGTGCACGCCCTGCTGCCAGCGAGCCACGCTCGCTTCCTTGGCCAGCGCCGTGGACGGCACCAGCAGTCCGTAGAAGCCGGCCCGGAACACCTCGTAGACCAACGGCACCGCGACGGCCGCTGCCCCGAGCCCGGCGAGGCGACGCCACCCCCGCCGGACCTCCAGCGCCACCAGCGCGACCGCAACGAGCAGCCCGAACAGCGCGAGGTCGGGGCGCACGAGTGGCGCGAGCCCGAGCACGAGCGCGAGCGGCCATGCCCGGCCCGCGTTCCCGGTGCGCGCGGCGACGAGGCGACCGACGAGCAACCACCACGTGAAACCGAGCCACCCGATGATCAGGCCCGTCTCCAGCCCAGACGTGCCGAAGTCCCAGAACGGCGGCAGGGAGACCACGACGAGTGCCCCGAACGGGATCACCAGCCGCCGGCCGGCGAAGAGCTTCCGCGCGGCGTCGAGCCCGAAGCCGAGGCCGGCGACCGACAGCAGCAGCCCGAGGATCACAGCGGCCCAGTTGAGCGACAGCCACGGCACCAGGCCCGGGATCGCCAGGAGCGCGGTCCACAGCGTGGAGGTGTTCGCCTCGACACGCTCGCCGACGTTGAAGACCGGTCCCTCGCCCGCGACCAGCTGACGCACGGTTCGCAGGACGATCAGCCCGTCGTCACTCATCCAACGGCGATGCCAGATCAGCGCGGCGAAGACCAGCAGCGTCACGCCGAACAGCGCCATCGTCCACGGGGACCGAGAGGAGGGAATCAGCGTGGGGCTCGGTTCGGCCGCCGGGCCCGCCTGCAGGACGGCGCTCATCGCTCGCCCTCGCTGCGCTCGGCCGGCCCACGACATGCCGTCACAGTGCGCGGGCGCTGTGTCACTGACTCGCTCGCCAGCTCGCTCACTGCTCGCCCCCGCTGCGCTCAGCCGGCCCAGGACATGCCGTCACAGGGCGCGGGCGCTGTGTCACAGACTCGCTCGCAAGCTCGCTCACCCGAGCTCCCCCCACGCGCCCTGATGCCCGACGCTCGCCGAAAGCGGACATCGTCATCGTGCCGGGCACCGTCGGGAGGGAGACGCCCGGGTCAGGACGAAGCGGGAACCTCCACCACGAAGACGGACGATTCGCCGGTGCCCGGGCGGAGGAACAAGCGGCCGGCCAGGAACTGGGCGAGCGCCGGAACGGCGTGCAGCCCTGCGTCGACGAGCTTCGGGAGCTGGCCGTACGGCACGTTCCACAGCCCGTCGCTGCCCTCGCACACCACGGTGAAGCCCGCGTCGGCGAGTACCGTGCGCCACTCGTCGTGAGGCTTGAGGTTGACGTGCGTGGGGTCGCGGTAGCCGTTCCAGCCGTCACCGGCAAGGGCACGACCCTTGCCGGCAGGGTCCGGCATGACGACCAGCGCCCGCCCGCCCGGCAGCAGCACCCGCCGCCAGCACGCGAGCACCGCCGCGACGGTCTCGTCGTCGAGGTGCTCCAGCACGTGAACGGCCGTGAGGCCGCGGAATGCCGCACCCGGGATCGCGTCGAGCGTGGTGTGCACGTCGGAGCCCGGCGCGGTCTCCCGGGCCATGCGGGCCGAGTAGGGCGAGATCTCGAAGCCGGCCGCCGGTCCGTGCGCGGCGAGCCTGCGCAGCAGGTGGCCCGTGCCGCAGCCGAAGTCGAGGTAGGGGCCCTGGCCGATGTAGCGCCGGACCATCCGCACATACCAGCGCAGCGCAGGCCGGTCGCCCGCCTGGCCGTTGTTGTCGTAGTAGTCCGCGTCGTAGTGGTCGGGCGAGCCGGCGACTGGCTCGAACTCCCTGCTCATTGCGTGCTCCTGAGGTGGTGTGCCGCCTTGTCGATCAGGACCTCGTAGCCGTCGAGCACGGCGGAGACCGAGAACGCGCGGTGTGCGTGTGCCGCTCCTGCCACCCGGTCGGGCGGGTTGGCCTGGAAGGCCTGCAGGGCGCGGGTGATCGCCGCGGAGTCCCCGGGCGGGACGACGGTACCGAATCCGGTCTGCGCCACCGGCTGCCGGACGCCGGGGATGTCGCTCGAGAGCACAGGGACACCGGCCAGCATCGCGACGGCCTGCACGATGCCGAACGCCTCGAACGCGTTGACGGACGGCAACGTGAAGACGTCCAGCGACGCGTAGAAGTCACCGATCCACTGCTCGGGGACGAACCCCATCAGCCGGATCCGGTGGTCGTCGCCGATCGCCTCCCGCACCTGGTCGACGACGCTACCGCCGGCCACGTGGGTGAAGTCGCCGCCGATCAGCAAGCGAGCGTCGGGATCGGGTAGCGCGCGGAAGCCGCGGACCAGGTACTCGAGGCCCTTCTCACGCACGATCCGGCCCAGGAAGCCGACGTGCAGCCCGTCGGTCTCGCGGTAGCTCGGCTCGCCTGTGGGTGGCGGTGAGCACGGTGGCGGGACGACGACCATCGACGGCTCCATCGACGGCCACATGCGGCTGTTCCGGGCGTAGTCCTCGCTGGTGACGGTCACGACGGCCGACCGGGACATTGCGAGCCGGTTCGACGCGTCGACGACGAGCCGCTGTGCAGTGTTGACCAGGCCCGACGGCAACGTCACGTCGCAGTGGTAGGTCGAAACGAGCGGGGTGCGCATCCCGGCGGCGATCGCGCCGGCCTCCAGCATGGGCAGCTGGAGCGAGCCCACCGCGGCCCTCGCGATCGCGGCCCGTGCCAGGCGCACGAACTGCGGGCTGATCACTCCGCGGCCGAGCCGGGCGAGCACCGGGGCCCGCAGCACGCGCACCCCGTTGATCTCCTCCTCGCGCGGCAGCGACGTGTCGTAGCGGCTCGTGACCACGGTGACCCGCTTGCCGCGGGCGGCGAGGCCCTCGGCGATGTCCCGCGCCATGTTCGTGAGGCCCGAGACGTACGGGGCGTAGTAGGTCAGCGCGATGACGAGGTCGTCACGGCGCATACCGACGCGGCGACCAAGACGGTCTCGATGCGGCTTCTCAGGCGACACTCTGCAGCTCCCGTTCCCGTCGGCCGCTCAGCACCAGCGTGGTGGCCACGAGCCACCCCACGAGGGAACCGAGCAGGAAGGCCAGTTCGGCACGCAACAGCAGGTCCGGGACCAGTGCGAGCACCACCCCGGCGACGAGCAACCCGGACAGCCAGCTCCACGCCACCAACTTGTGTCGCACGGACGCGACGAGCACCTGCGTGACGAGCACCAGCCCGATGTAGGTCGCGACCCCCACGGCGAGCAGGGCGATGTGCGAGCCGGGCAGGACGTACCCGGCACCGAAGATCAGCTGGACGAGCCAGGGCCCGAGCAGGTATCCCAGCCCGAAAGCGATTGCGGCCAGCACGAGCAACCCCAGCGAGAGCCTGCGGACCAGGCGGTGCAGCGCGGCGCGGTCGCCCGAGTGCAGGATCGAGGTGAACATCGGCAGCAACGCGGTCTGCAGCGGCACCACCAGGAACAACGGGATCCGGGTGAGCGTGAACACCGCCAGGAACTGGCCTGCGCGCGTGACGTCCACCTGGCTCTGCGCGAGCACCGGCACGAGCACCGGCGGCCCGTTGAGCAGCAGTTGCGCGCAGAGCGACCCCATCAGCAGCGGCGCGACCGCGGCCCAGATCATGCGTGGAGTGAGCCAGCCGGCGGCAGGGTCGGGTTCGGTGGCGGCACGAGTACGGCGGCGCAGTAGGGAGAGCAGCTGTGGGGCGTGCGCCAGCCCGATGGCCACCACCAGCGTCCATGCGAATGCGGGGCTGCCCGGGGTGGCCACCAGCGAGGCGACCAGCGCGGCCAGGCCGACCCGCAGGGCGGAGTCGAGGAGCATGATCGCCGCGTGCCGGCCCATCCGGTCCATCCCGATGAGCGCGCCACGCACCACGAACTGACCGGCCGACACCAGGCACAGCACGCCCATCGCCACCACGGTGACGGTCTGGCCGCCGAATGCCCTCGACAACACCGGCCACCCGAGCGCGACCACCGCGAGCATGGCGACCGCCATGGTCGCCGCCGTGAGCAGAACGGCCCGGAGCACACCGAGTGGCCTGCCGGGCGTCTGCAGCAGGCGGGCGGTCTCCTGCTCGATGGACAGGAACATGCCGAACCCGGCTACCTGCGCGAGCGACCAGAAGGCGCCGAAATAGGCGTACTCGGCCGCCGTGAGACTGCGCGCGACGATCGCGAGATAGACGTTGAGGAGCAGGCCGGAGGCCACGATCCCGAGGACGACGAGCCCGACAGACCGAAAACGGGTGCCGGGTGCGCTGGCCAGGACCGGAACCTTCCGCTCGAAGTCGTCAGGAGGCCCGATTATGCAGCTTTCACTGGCTTGTTGCGGGTTCAGGCTCGGGTCCCCGGTCACGGTCGGGGCGTCGGTTGGGCCGGTCAGGGGTGGCTGCGCCGACGAGACGGGCCGTTCACGTCCCCCTCGCCCGATCCGGTGACCAGCGGGGGCACCATCCGGACGACGACGGGTGAACCGGGCACGCACCGCGTCCGGCAGGAGATCAACCACGCCGGAACTGTAGAGGCGTCAATCATCCAACCGGGCGGGGCCCGGTCCGGCCGGACAGATCGTCAGAACAGCGGCCATGGCCGTTCACCACCCGTTCGGGCGCCGTCCAACGCCCTGGATGCGCCACCTTCGTGTGCATCTTGTTGTCAGAACGTGGCTTCCCCGCAATCAGCCCCGTTCGTGTTCATGAGGGTGCTCCTGACAGCATGCGGCTGTGACTGACGTGTCCGGTGCCGTCCGGGAGGACGACACGGCGCCGGCCGGAGAGGTGGCCGACCACGGCGGCCCCTCCGGTCCTCCGCAACCCGCCCCGCGCCGGGGGCGGGGCACCGCTCTTCTCGCGGGCCTCGCCGCACTCGTGGCCGTCGTGTGCGCGGCGCTGCTGCCGTTCGCTCCCGTCTCCGTCTCCGAGCCGACGGTGAGCTGGCCCGTCGATCCGACGCACCCCGAGTCGACGCTGCTATCGCTCACGGCATACCGGCCGCTGACCCTCGACGTGCGCTTCAGCTGCGACGCCGTGCGCGCCGCGGAGGCAGACGGCGGAGTCGTGCTGTCGACCGCGGCGCCGGAGTCACCGGTGGCCGGCACCACCGGGATGATCGTGACGGTTCGCGATGGCCGTGTGCGGGTGGCCGCGTTCGACCGACTCCTGCTGGACGACCCACTGCCGGCAGGCCCGTGCGAGTACCGGATCACCGGCGACAGCCGCGGAGTCCCGGCCTTCGTCCGGGACGACCCCGACCCCGCCGACCCGGACGCCCCGGACCTCTCCTCCTTCGCCCACCGGGACAACGCCGAGCTCACGATCAGCCGCGACGGCACCGAGCTCGTACACACCCCGGCTCTCGAGCTGCCCGACGTCGACGTGCTCGCCACCGACGCGACGGTCCTGCCCGCCGGCGGGCTCACCGTCTCGATGCGGGCGGACGACGAGTTCACGAGCAGCCCCACCGCCGTGAAGAGCGCGCTGATCTGGGGGCTGATCGCGGCTCTGCTCGTCACCGCCGTGCTGCTGCTGCGCCTGGACCGGATGACTCCGCGGGTACCGCGCGTGTGGCGGCTGGGCTGGCCGCGGATCGTGGACTTCCTGGTGCCCGCGGTGATCGTCTTCTGGATGTTCGTGGCCCCGGCCACCGACGACGACGGCTACTACGCGGCGATGGCCCGCAACTCGGTGCTGTCCGGCGACGTCGGCAACTACTTCCAGCTCTACGACCAGAACTTCACCCCGTTCACCTGGTTCTACCAGTCACTGGGCTGGTGGCAGCAGTTCGCAGGCAACGCACCGGTGATGCAGCGCATCCCGGCCGCGGTGTTCGGAATCCTCACGTGGTTCGCGCTGCGCCGGTTCGTCGTCGCCGCGATGAACGACTGGGCGCCGCACCGGCGCGGGGTGCGGATGATCGCCCACGCGGTGCTCGCGGTGACGTTCCTGTCCTGGTGGGTGCCACAGGACATGGGCGTGCGCCCCGAGACGGTCGTGGCACTGTGCGGTGCGGCCACGATGCTCGCCGTGCTCGCCGCGAGTCGCAGGCGCCGGCTCTGGTTCGCCTGGCTCGCCTTCGCACTCGCCGGGCTCGGCTTCGCGACCCACCCCACGGGGTTCACGCTCCTCGCCCCGCTCATCGCGGGACTGCCGTTGCTCTGGCCGGTCGTCCGGGTTGCGGGCGACCGCATCGGCACGACTCTGCGTGCTCTGGCCGTGGCCGCGGGTGGCATGGTCGCCCCGTTGCTGGCCTTCGCCGACGGTGGGCTTCGGGACTTCATCCGCGGGCAGACGATCTTCCTCTCGCTGCAGGGGCAGGAGAACTGGACCACCGAGATCCAGCGCTACACCTTCCTGTTCTCCCAGATCGCGATGGGCAACTACGCCAAGCGGGCCGCAGTGCTGGTGTGCATCGTCGCGCTCGCCTGGTTCGCGGTGCTCGCCGTGGCGGCCCGGGCCCGCCGGGTCACCGTGCCGACGCCGTTGTGGCTGTCCGCCTCCACCACTGCGCTCGCGTTCGCTGCGCTGTGGCTCACCCCGTCGAAGTGGACCCACCACTTCGGTGCGCTCGCCGGCGTCGGTGCGGTGTTCCTGGCGCTGTTCCTGGTGATGGCGGTGCCGCTCACGCGGCGGGTTCTGCAGGGCTCGCGGCTGTCGATCGGCGTGCTGGTCGCGGCGGCCGCCACGTTCGTCGTCACGATCACGCTGGCCTGGCACGGCCCGAACCAGTGGGCGTACGCCTGGCTGGAGGGTGCCCACCGGCCGGAGCTGCCGCCCGCGGTGAAGAACATCTCGCTGGACCGTCCCCTGCTCTGGGTACTGGTCATGGTCGTCGCGGCGCTCATCGGCGGCCTGGCCGCACGCCTGCTCGGCAGAGGCGACGTCCGGCTCGGGGTGCTGCGCGCGGTGCCCGCCGTCGTGCTGATCTCCCTGTTCGGCACCGTCGTCTACACCGTCGGCACGTTCGGTGAGGCCGCCGTGATGGGAGTTCCCCGGGAGTCCATCTGGGCGCAGGGCCTCGCCGACCCCGCAGGCGAGCGCTGCGGGGCGGCAGGCGCGGTGCGTGTGCTCGACCCCTCGACGGCATCGACGCTGCCGGTCGCGGCCGGACTGCCGGCGCCCCCACCCCCCAACGGCTTCGAGCCCGGTGACGGCTTCTACGCCGGCGACCCGCCGCAGGGGCCGGCCGGCGCGGAGATCTGGGGCAGTCTCCTCTTCCGCAACGGCCACGGCGCCGAACGCAACTTCGGCGACATGACCACCTCCTGGTACACGCTCCCTTCCGGGCTGGAGGGCGGTGCTGCGACCACCGTGCTGGCGGCCGGAAGGCTCGAGGAGGGCAACAGCCTCACCGCGGTGTACGGCCACAGTTCCGGAGCAGAGGTCACCCGAGTCGGCGAGCAGGAGCTCACCGACAGCGCGACCGAGTCCTCGTGGCGCACGTTCGTACTGCAACCGCCGCCGGAGGCCGACGTGGTGCGGCTCCAGGCGGTCGACGCGACCGGGATGGTCAACGGCTTCGTGGCCTTCAGCGCTCCCGCCGTCCAGCAATCGACCGTGCTGTCGGACTACCTGCCGGCCGACGCACCTGTGGCTCTGGCGTGGCCGCTCGCGTTCGCGTATCCCTGCCAGCGCCAGCCGGCCATGGTCGACGGCATCACCGAGGCGCCCGAGTACGCCGTGCTGTGGGGCGACGGAGGCGCGCTCTCGGGCTTCGCGGACGGCACCTGGGTGCCCTCACGCGGCGGCGCGTTCGCGCAGGTGCCACGCACCCAGGGCGTGCAGCAGCTGGCCGTGGTGAGCGGGGCCGACCCGCACATCCAGGTGTACGCGTTCAGCACCCCGCTCGCCCGCTCCGCCTACACCGTCACGGAGACGACACGCACCGTGTCCGGCGCATCAACAGCCACCGGGACCGGCCCTGCACCGCAAGGGTGAGTCGGCATCCCCCGCCTGGCACGGTGATCGGCTGCCCATAGGCTGCCTGCGTGCTCTCGCCCGCACGGTCGGTGACACCGCCCGAGCCGGACAGTCCTCGGAAACCACACCCCGGCGGTCGTGGCAGCCATGACGTGACCCCACCCCTGCGCACGTCACGCGGGCCGCGCCGCGCCGTGTTCATCCTGGGGCTGATCACCGTGCTGGCCGCTGTGGCGTTCCCGTTCGCGCCGGTGCACCAACCCGACGTCCGCTACAGCTGGACGGCATCGGACGGACCGGCCGCGATCCCGCTCATGCCGTACCAGCCGGTCGACCTCACCGCCACGGCGAGCTGCGCCGTGGCGCGCGCCGACCGTGGCCCCGGCGGTCCCCCGGTGAAGCGCGAGCTGCTCTCCACGGTGCCACTGCGACCCGACGCCACGGCCGAGCCGCTGTACGGACTGCACCTCACCGCCTCCGGCGACGAGGTGCGGGTCATGAGCGCGGGCGTGGATCTCGGTGCAGTGCCCCTCCCGCCCGGCGCGTGCACCCTCACCGTCCACTCCGACCCGGAGCGCACCGAGGTGCTGGTCGACGGCACTCCGGCGCTCACCCGCACCGGCGACGTGCGACCCGACGTGGCCGGCGCGTTCAGCGACGTGCAGTCCGGTGTCACCCTGTCGCTGCGCACCGACACCCGCTTCCAGACGACCATCACCGCGCTCAAGACCGCGCTGGCCGTGGTGTGCGTCCTCGCGCTGCTCGGCATGCTCGTGGC
>DASYES010000217.1:0-3128 GCA_036498885.1 Pseudonocardia sp. | reverse complement strand
CGCGCTGGGTATGGGCTTCGACAAACCCGATCTCGGGTTCGTCGTCCACCTCGGCGCTCCGGCATCGCCGGTTGCCTACTACCAGCAGATCGGTCGTGCAGGCCGTGCCGTCGAACGCGCCGAGGTGGTGCTGCTGCCCGGCCGCGAGGATCGCGACATCTGGTCCTACTTCGCCTCGCTCGCGTTCCCGCCCGAGCCGGTGGTTCGCCAGACACTGCGGGTGCTCGGGCCCGAATCGCTCTCCACCGCCGCGATCGAGACGCGGGTCGACCTCTCCCGCACGCGCCTGGAGATGCTGCTCAAGGTGCTCGACAGCGACGGCGCTGCGCAGCGCGTCAAGGGCGGATGGGTCGCCACCGGGCAGGAGTGGGTCTACGACGAGGAGCGCCACCGCCGCATCGCCGAGGCGCGCCGCGCCGAGCAGCAGGCGATGCTCGACTACATCGACACCACCGGCTGCCGACTGGTGTTCCTCCGCCGCCAGCTCGACGATCCCGACGCCCAGCCGTGCGGACGCTGCGACAGCTGCGCAGGCCCGACGTGGAGCACCGACGTCGACACGAGCGCTGCCACCGCGGCGGAGGAACGGCTCGCCCGTCCCGGCGTCGAGGTCGCGCCGCGCAAGCAGTGGCCGAGTGGGATGGCCGAGCTCGGGGTGCCGGTGTCCGGTCGGATTGCCGCGGGAGAGCTCGCGGACATCGGGCGCGTCATCGGGCGGTTGTCCGACATCGGATGGGGCACCCGGCTGCGTGAGCTGGTCACGGGCCAGGACGCACCGGTTCCCAAGGACGTGCTCGACGCGTGCGTCCGGGTGCTGGCCGGATGGGGATGGGCTGAGCGCCCGGTGGGTGTGGTCGGCATCGGCTCGCGCACCCGGCCCCACCAGCTCGACCACCTGGCCCGTCGAATCGCCGAGATCGGCCGGCTCCCGTTGCTGGGCAGCCTGGTCCCGGCGGGCCCGCGGCCTGGTGAGCACTCCAACAGTGCGCAGCGGCTGGCGGCGGTCTGGCCGGCCGTCGAGCCACCGGCGTTCACCGTCCCCGACGGCCCCGTCCTGCTCGTCGACGACGTGATCGACAGCGGCTGGACGGCCACGGTGGCCGCGAGAATGCTGCGCCGGGCCGGGGCGTCCGCCGTGTTGCCGTTCGCGCTGGCGCAAGCCGGCTGAGCGAACCGAGGGTCGGTTCCTCGGCGGCTGTCCCGGAGGAGCCCCGCTCAGCTCGGTACCGGCACGGGTAGGTCCACGAGCAGGCTGCAGTGCGTCTTGCGCACCACGCCCACGCCAGGCGGCAGGTCCTCGTAGACCGCCCCGGTGGGCACGGCGATGATCCGCCACTCCGCCGCGCCCGGCCGCCCCGCGGCGAGCCACCGGTCGAGCGCGGCGAGCAACCGCCCGGCGAGGGTAGGTCCACCCCTGCCGAACTCCCGCACGGCCACGACCCCGGGCCCGCGGCCGTCCGGTCGCCCGGGCCCCGCCACCACCACCGCGAGACCGTGCGGCTGCATTCCGGCCATGGCGGCGAGCGCGATGGTGCCGGAGCCCGGACCGAGGGGCAGCAGGTCGTCGGGCAGGCCGGTCTCCGGCTCGGCCGCCAGCAGTCGGCACGCACCCGGCTCGGTCAGGGCCAGCCAGAGACCGAACCCGTCCCACACGTCTGCAGCGCCGAGCGCCACCGGCACGGTGAGCAGCGCGCCCGGTTCGGCGAGCGCCGCGGTCACGGCGGCCGCCTCCGGCCGGGGTCCGTCCTCCGGCACCTGCAGCATGAGGCCGACGCCGTCGAGCCGGGTTGCGACGTCCGTGCTCGCCCCCACGCCGCGAAGCCGGATGAAGGCGCAGCTGCGCACGGAGTGGCTGCGCAGCACCCCGTCGGGCCCGAGGTCGAGGGCTGTGGACAGCTGGCTCCCGCGCACGGCGATCGGCAGCAACAGTCGTCCACCCGGCACGAGTTGGGCCACCCACTCCGGCCGGATGTCGCCGCTGCCGACCGTCAGCACGATCCGGTCGTAAGGCGCTCCATGCGGGTGGCCGAGCGCGCCGTCCGCCGCCACCAACTCCACCCCGTCGACCCCGGCGCTCGCGAGGTGGACGGCAGCACGCTCGACGAGATCCTCGTCGATGTCGACGGCTGTGACCGTTCCGCTCGGGCCGAGGATCCGCGCCATCAGCGCAGCGTTGTAGCCGGTGCCCGCCCCGATCTCCAGCACGCGCTGCCCGGGCCGCAGGTCGAGCTGCTCGAGCATGATCGCCATCATGGACGGCTGGGATGCCGAGCTCGTGGCCACACCGTCCGCGAACTGGACCGCAACCGCTTCGTCGGCGTACGCATCGTCGAGGGAAAGTCCGGGTAGGAACAGGTGGCGCGGCACGTTCCGGAACGCGTCCTCGACGGCGGGCGAACGAATACGGCCGGCGTCACAGAGGACGTCGACCATGCTGGCGCGAGCGCGGTCGGCGGCAGCCACCGCCCGATCCTCGTCCGGGCGCCGGGGTGGCGACAACCCGGGTCAGCCGACTCGCAGGCGAAGCGTGGGCAACGCTCCGCAGGAGGCTGGCGTGCGGGGCGGACAACCCGTGTGAATGGCGGACGATTCGCAGACCCGAGTGAGCCGCTCGTGGGGAACCGGCGACTCCCGCAAACAGGCCGGCGGCCCTGAGTGGCTCCTGCAAGCCGGCAGCAACTTACGCCCGGAAGCCGATGACCGCCGTGAACGAGCGAGCGGCGCGCGTCGGAAAACGGGCCGCTCGTAGGTAGTGGGCGACTCGCCTCAGAAACGGGCGACCCACGCAAACAGGTAAGCAACTCATGCGAGGAAAACGGGCGACTCGCGCAAACGGCCAGGGCGACTCGAACGCGAAACGAGCGGCTCAGGCCCGAGAAACGGGCGAATCGCGGGAACGGGGGCGACCCGCGTTCTGGGAACAGGGTCTCCCGCGCTCCGGGAGAAGGCGACTCACACGCGGAAAGCCCGACTCGCGCCCCGGAACGGGCGACTCGCGGAGGCGTCGGGGGGTCAGGGGGTGGTCAGGGGGACGAGGTCGTCGGCGTGAACCACCTCGCGGCGCTGTTCGGGGGCCAGGTCGCGGGTGCGGCGGCCGATGAGCGCGGGCAGTTCCGTGGCGTCGAACC
>DASYES010000216.1:0-3590 GCA_036498885.1 Pseudonocardia sp. | reverse complement strand
TCATGGACGGGGCGCTCAGGGCGGGCAGCCACCCGAGACTCACCCCCGCCGCAAAGGTGCAGGCGGCGAACACCACGACGAACACGCCGACGCCCGCTGCGGTGGCCTTCACGATGCGTGAGGTGCGCGTGCCCGGTAGCCGGGCCGCCCACACGAGCACGAGGAACGGCAGTGCGATGCCTGCGCTGGCCTTCACGGCCATCGCCCCGGTGACGAGCGCGATCCCGCCAGCCGGTTTGCCCCGCAGCGCGACCAGCGACCCCGCGGCGAGCAGCCCGACCACGAGAAGGTCGTTGTGGCCGCCGCCGATCATGTGGATGACCATCACCGGGTTGGCGACGGCGATCCACAGTGCGACGGGTACCCGGCCGCCGAGGCGGCGGGTGAGCTCGGGCAGCGCCCACACCAGCAGGATCAGCCCCGGCAGCAGGGCGAGCCGCATGAGCACGACGCCGAGGATGATGTTGTCGCCGGTGGCCCAGGCCACTGCCTTCGCGATGAGGATGAACAGCGGCCCGTAGGGCGCCGGGGTGTCCTGCCAGAAGTAGTGGACGTTGTCGGTCCAGATGCCCGGCATCGCGTCCGGGCCCACCGCATACGGGTCGAACCCGGCGAGGGACAGACCGCCCTGTGCGAGGTAGCTGAAGATGTCGCGGGTGAACAGCGGCGGTGCGAACAGCACCGGCACGGTCCACGCCATCGCGATCGTGAGCACGGCCCGGCCGCCGACGCGGCGTGCGAGGACGTCGCGGCCCAGCTGGACCCATGCCCACAGCATGAGGGCGACGCCGATGTAGATGAGCACGGTGGCGAGCTCGCGCCCGTGCCCGTAGCGCCAGAAGCCGAGCGGGGAGTTGGTGAGCAGCGGGTCGCGGACCAGCACCCCGCCGGCCCCGTACCCGCCGATCACCATCATCACGGATCCGGCCAGCCCGAGCAGCAGCGGTCGCCGCGGGGGGTTGCCCAGGCGGGCGCGCCACGCCGATCCGGACGCCGGCGCGCTCACGGGTGCCAATGGCTCCTGCTCCGCCGTGCCCCCGCCCGGTGCCGCTCCGCCCTCTGCCGGCGCTACAACTGACGCCGACGCGTGCTCCGCGGACGCTGCATGCGGCAGCGCCTCGGGCAGCGTCGATCCGTCGACCGATGATGGTGGCTTCATGACGCGATCCATGCTCGCATGACCCCTGTCAGGCGCCGGTGGGGACCCTGCGAGCCCGCCTGGCCGGGCCCGTGATCCGCTGGGCGGCGAGCCGTCCGGAGATCAGGACCGGCGGGATTCCGACGCCCGGTGTGGTGCCGCAGCCCGCCAGCACCACGTTCGCCGATCCGTGGACGAGGTTGCGGGGCCGGAAGGGGCCGGTTTGGGCGACGGTGTGGGCGAGCGAGAACGGCGTGCCCGCCGCGAGCCCGGCGCCCGCCCAGTCGGCCGGGGTCACGAGGTGCGACACCTCGATGTCGCCGGCGAGCCCGTCGAGGCCGGGGTGGCCACGGGCCTCGAGGACGCCGAGCAGCTCGTCGCGGTAGGCCGGGCCGACCCGCGCCCAGTCCACCGTGGCGCGGTCGGTGTTGGGGCACGGGGCGAGCACGAACAGCAGGTCGCAGCCGGCAGGTGCGAGATCCGGGTCGGTAGCGGTGGCCCGGGTGACCAGCAGCGACGGGTCGCTCATCAGCCGGCCGTCGTCGATGATCTCGCGGAAGGTGCGCCGCCAGGCCGCGCCGAAGGAGATCGTGTGGTGGGCGAGTTCGGGACGCTTGCGCATGATGCCCGCATGCAGGACCACGGCACTGGGGGAATGGCGCAACGGCACGACCCGTCGGGGGGTGCGCCCGATGATCCGGCGTGCGGCCGCCAGGTCCGGCGTGAGCACCACCGCGTCGCAGGGGAGCCGCGCCGTCTCGCCTTCCGGCCGCCCGGTCGAGGCATGCCGGACGGCGGTGACCCGGCCACCGCGACGTTCCAGACCGGTGGCGGAGCGTCCGTAGCGGATCTGCGCGCCTGCGGTCACGGCGGCGTCGGCGAGCGCCTGCGCCACCTGCCGCATGCCGCCGCGGGGGAAGAAAACTCCCCCGATCGTGTCCATGTAGGCGATGACGCCGTACGCGGCCATGGCGAGGTGTGGTGGCACACCCGCGTACAGCGCCTGGAACGAGAAGATCCGCTGCAGCCGCTCGTCGGGCAGCATCCGGGCCACGCGTGGACCGAGCCGTCCGAACCCGCCCAGTGCCGCGAGCCGGACGAGGTCGGGGCCGAGCAGGTCGAGCGGTGAGTCGAGGTTCGCGCCGATGAAGGAGTTGATCTCCGCGTCGTAGAGCCGGGTGAGCCACTCGCGTGTGCGCCGGTAGCCCGCTGCGGACCTGGGCCCGCAGACCCTTCGGACCTCGGCCTCCATGGCAGCGCCGTCGGTGTGGACGTCGATGGTGGAGCCATCGGCGAAGTGGGCGCGGTAGGCCGGGTCGAGCTCGACGAGGTCCAGGCGCTCCTTCAGCTTCTCGCCCACCGCGCCGAACGTCTCGTCGAGCAGGTCGGGCATCGTGAGCACGGTGGGGCCGGTGTCCACCTGGTAGGTGCCGCGCTCCGTGTGCAGGTCGAGCCTGCCCGCGCGTCCTCCGGGATGCTCCGCACGTTCGAGGATCGTGACGCGGCGCCCGGCACCCAGCAGGTGCAGGGCGGCGCTCAGTCCGGACAAGCCGGCACCCACCACCACGACGTGGTCGGTCGGCCCCGGGACCGTGCGCGTCAACTCCTCCTCCGGGTGGCGAGCTCGGCGAGAGCGACCAGCTCGGTGGCAGCAGGCTCGTCGATCTCGACGGCGGAGAGTGCGTCGAGTGCGGAGCCGGTGAGCGCCGCGATCCGGTGTTCGATCGCCTGCACGGCCCCGAGGTCGGTGAGCAGCTCGCGGATCCGGTCGACCCCGGCGGCATCGAGGTCCGGGTCGCCCACGGCCGAAGCCACTGTGTCGCGCGCAGCCCGGTGCCCCCGCTTCTCGGCGCGCTCCACGGCGGTCGCGACCAGCAGGGTGCGCTTGCCCTCCCGCAGGTCGTCGCCTGCGGGCTTGCCCGTGACGACGGGATCGCCGAAGACGCCGAGCAGGTCGTCGCGGAGCTGGAACGCGACGCCGATGTCGGCCCCGAAGCGCCGGTACGCGGAGATCAGCTCCGGGCGGGCGTCGGCGATCGCCGCTCCGAGGTGCAGCGGGCGTTCGACGGTGTACGCAGCGGTCTTGTAGCGGTCGATCTGGAGCGCGGCGCGGGCGGAGGTGTCGCCGGTGGCCTGGTACAGCACGTCGAGGTACTGCCCACCGAGCATCTCCGTGCGCATCGCCTGCCACGGCGGCGCGGCCCGCAGCAGAGCGGACGGCGGCAGGCCTGCGGCGCGCAGCATGTCGTCGGCCCAGGCGAGGGCGAGGTCGCCGAGGAGGATCGCCGCGGCTGCGCCGAACCGCGCCGGTTGCCCGGTCCAGCCTGCGGTGACGTGCCGGCGGGCGAACTCGACGTGCACGGTCGGGCGGCCCCGGCGGGTGGCGGAGGCGTCCATCAGGTCGTCGTGGATCAGCGCGCAGGCCTGGATCAGCTCCAGCGCGCTGACCGCG
>DASYES010000215.1:0-7896 GCA_036498885.1 Pseudonocardia sp. | reverse complement strand
ACCGCCGCGCCCACGACGCCGGCTCCGATGACGACGACCTGCACCGTCACACTCTCGCAGCCCGCTCGACCCGTACACCGATCCGGCTCACCGGCCGACGCCCGCACGTCCGTGCCGGGCGGCTCCGGCCGTGGCGCCACCGGCCGCCGCGACCAGCGCGGCAGCCTCGTCGTCGATGGCCCCGGCCAGCACGGCGAGGTCGGCGATCACGCCCCGGTCACCGCAGAGGCCGAAGCACAGCCGGTCGGCGACCGAGACCACGGCCACGCGCAGCGCATGGCGCTCCCCCACCTCCGCGATCGAATGGATCGCCTCGACCTCCGCACCGAGCACGGAGACATCCTGCCTCGGCCCGGGCACGTTCGAGACGTTGAGCGCGAACGCACGGGGGGCGGCCTGCAACTCCGAGCACCACCGCTGCAGCCGGGGCGACGCCCGCCCCAGCCTGTCGAGCAGCTCGGCCATCTGCTGGGCATCGTGGCGCGACTTGCGCAACGCCGTCTCGCGGCGCACCGCGCGGAGCCGCGCAACCGGCTCGGGCACGTCCAGCGGGAGACCGACGCAGAAGAAGGAGTCGCGGTTGCCGGCCGGCTCGCTCTCGTTCTGCAGGCTGACGGGCACCTTGACGCGGACCCGGCGGACAGGCCCGTGCCGGTACAGCATCCATGCCCGCAGCGCCCCGGCGAGAACTGCCAGCACCGCATCGTTCACGGTGGCGCCCGCCAGCGACCGCGCCGCCGTGCGCAGCCGCGAGAGGGAGGTATCCGCGAAAGCGATCTCCCGGTCGGGACCGATCGGCAGGTCGAACGGCGAACGGCGCAGGCTGGGCAGGAACTCCCGTTCGATGAGACCTGCGAGGTGGTGGCGGCGCCGGACGTCGTCGGCTGCGTGGGTCACCGGTGGTGAGGTCCGCGCGGCCGGCTGCCCGGGACTGCTGTCCCACAGCACGCTGCGCGCCAGGCGCATCGCCGTGGTCCCGTCGGCCAGCGCGTGGTGCAGCCGCCAGACCAGTGCGGTGCCTCCGCCCACGAGCGGCCCGAGGAGATCCATGTGCCACAGGGGACGGCGCCGGTCGAGGTGCTGCTCGAACAACCGGGCCACCCCGGCGTTCAGCGCGACGCTGTCGAGCTCGGCGGTCGAGCGGGTCTCCGAGATGTGCTCGCGGACGTCGAACGACGGGTCGACGCGCCACTCCGGCTCGGTCGAGGGCCCGCTCAGCCGCCAGGTCAGGCAGGGAGCGCCGGCCAACCGCCTGCCCACGGCGGCCTGCAGCGCCGCGGCAGTGGGCGCTCCTGGCCCGAGCGTGATCACCTTGCAGGTGTGCCCGACCACGGTCGGCCCTTCCAGCTCGAGGATCGCCCTGTCCTCGGCCGTCAGCGGTGCCGTCATCCAGACACTGTCGCCCAGCTGCCTCTTTCCGGACAAGACGCCGTGCGTGCGCCGTCGCCCGATCACGCCACGCCACCGCCGATCAACTTTCAGTACGATGCGAGGGTGAATTGTCCGAAGTGTCGAAATGTCATGCACACCGTCAACCGCGGCGGCATCCACATCGAGCAGTGCCAGGGATGCCGCGGCATCTTCCTCGACCGCGGTGAGCTCGAGCAGATCTCCAACGCCGAGCACAGCTACTACGGGCCCACCGGAGGGGCGCCGGTCCACTACTCGGACTCGCCGCCCCCCTACGGCTCGCACGGCCACGACCGGCACCACAGCGGCCACTACTCCGACTCGCCGCCGCCCTACGGCCACTCCGGCCACGGGCGGCGGAAGAAGAGCTTCCTCGAGGGGCTGTTCGACTGATCAGCAAGCCCGCGCCTGTGGACCTTCAGATTTGCGTCGGTTGCGGCGATCGGTTCACCACCCCGGTGGTCGCACCCGACGCGGCGGTCCTGGTCTGCGCCCAGTGCGGTCACCGGCAGCCGTTCCGACGGCTGCCGCTCTTCGCGCTCACCGGCCCGAGCGGCGCCGGCAAGTCGACGGTCGGGCGGCTGCTCACGCCCGCCCTCGGCGACCTGGCCGTCGTGGTCGAGCAGGACGTCCTGTGGACGGCGGGTCTGCAGGACCCCGCCGACGACTTCCGGCTGTTCCGCTCCACCTGGCTGCGGATGGCCGCGATGATCCACCAGAGCGGGCGGCCGGTCGTGCTGGTCGGCACGGTCGTTCCGGCCCAGCTCGAACGCCTGCCCGAGCGGGCGTTCGTCGGCGACATCCACTACCTGGCGCTGGTGTCGGAACCCGATGCGCTACGCGCGAGGCTGCGGGCGCGGCCGGCGTGGCGGGGCTGGGACGAGCGGCGAATCGACGAGACACTGGCGTTCAACGACTGGGTCCGTCGCGAGGGTCCGACACTCCGGCCGCCGGTCGAGCTGATCGACACCACGGTGCTTCCCCAGGACGAGACCGTCCGCGCGGTCACGAGCTGGGTTCGGCGGGGCTGCGGCGATACCGAACAGCTCAGCCTTTCCGTCATGCGCCCGTGAGGTCGGCCTCTCCGCGCAGCCAGCGTCGGAGCAGCTCCTTGCGCACCTTTCCGATGGTGTTACGCGGCAGATCCGGCAACAGCTCGAGGCGGGAGGGCAGGTAGAAGTCGGTCATACGCTGATCGCTCAGGTACGTGCGCAGCTCGTCGAGGTCGACCGGTGGAGTCGTCGCCGGACGGATCACCGCACACGGCAGCTCGCCACCCTTGCCGTCCGGGTAGCCGACCAGCGCAACGTCCGCGACGCCGGGATGGGACAGCAGCAGTGACTCGACGTCGGTCACCGGGATCATCGCGCTTCCGCCGATCCGGTCCCCGACACGTCCTATCAACCGGATTCCACCGCGTCCGTCCGGAGCAGCCAGGTCCCCGGTGTCGAACCAGCCGTCGTCGTGATCCGCGGTGACGGTCAGCTGTCCGGAGTCACGACCCACGCTCGCCAGGCACACGCCCGGACCCCGGACGAACAGCCGGCCCGGCTCGTCCCGGGTGACGACCGTGTCGGACCGAAGGTCGATCTCCGTGACGGGCTCCGGACGCCCGTCGCTGTGCTGCGCCCAGTCCACCGGGTCATCGGCCCGGGTCATCGTTCCCAGACCGATCTCGGTCATCCCGTAGGCCGCCCGCAACGGCACCCCGAGCGCGTCCCGCGCTTCGGTCACGAGCGCCTTCGGGATGGTCGTGCCTGCCGCGATGAGCACGCGCAGGGCCGGCAAGGTAGCGGCCCCTGTGCCCGCCGCCGCAACCAGGTCGAAGAAATGGAGCGGAGTCGCGGTGAACTGTGTGGTGCCCGACTCGGCCAGCACGGTTAATCCGGTCTCACCCGACCAGGCATCGAGCAACACGCTGCACGCCCCGGTGAGCAACGGGGTGAGAACGCTGTACAAGACACCGAAGAGGTGCACGATCGTAATTGGAGTGAACAGCGCTTCTCCAGGCCCACCGCCTTCGATCCCAACCAACTGGGACACACTGGCATGCAGCGTGTTCCAGGTATGCAGAATCCCCTTCGGCTCGCCCGACGTGCCAGAGGTGAAACAGACCACGGCGACCCGATCCGGGTCCTCCCGCGCGTCCTCCAACGCCACCGGGTGACGTTGCTCCCACGGCGTGTCCTCGAAGAACGGGGCGAAGGCGATCACGTCGCCCCGGGCCGGCCGCCCGAGTACCACCCGACTCCGCAGTTGTGGCAAGCGCGGTGCCATCTCCCGCACCGCCGCGGCGTGGTCGAAGTCGGCCCATCGGTCCACCGTCACGCAGAGGCTCGCACCCGTGCCGGCCAGCAGGCGTTCCAGCTCGCGGGGGCGAATGTTGGGGGGGATCAGCAACAGCACCGCGCCGACCCGGGCAGCTGCAAGGATCAGTGCGCCGGCCTGCCACCAGTTCGGCAGCTGGAGCGCGACGACCTCGCCGGGACGCACGCCCAGCTCGACCAATGCACCCGCGAACCGCTCCACGTGGCCGGCGTACTCGCGGTAGCTGATCTGCGTGTGCGGCTCTCCCGACCGGTGCGCACGAATCGCGATCGCATCCGGCGTCTCGTCACGCCACCGGCGAAGATCCCCGATCGGTCCCGAATTGCGCCAGATACCGCATGACCGATATTCCTTCGCTCGAGCCTCGGATGGCCGCACAGTGGAATACTGCATAGGAAGAGCCCCCTGCGGAAACGCAGATCATGCTGCCGACGGATGTCCAGCAGATCGATGGTCGGGATGTGCGCTTTCCGTTGCCACGGTACGGCAGTGACCCCTTAGGCTGCCACGACGACAAAGACTTCGAACCGGGCGCAATTCCGTATAGCATCGAATCGGTCGATGGATGAGCCACGGCATTTCTCACCGCAGTATCCGCGTTCGGCCGGTCAGTAGAAGCCCAGCCTGCTGAGCGGCTCGACGAGCTCCCGCTCCTCGTACGAGAGGTGCGACAGCAGGGCGTCGGTGAGCAGATCCACGGCCGCGCGCAGCTCCTTCACCCCGTCCGGCCCGCTGACGAAGGAGACCAGGGCCCGGTCCACGCTGTCGAGAACGTCGTGGATGATCCCGTGCTCCTCCTGGAGCCGATCGATCACAGGCCGGAGCCGGTGGTCGGCGCGGCGCAGGTGCCGGAACATGCTCTGGTCCTCGATCGTGTGGTGCACCGTGACGATCCGGCAGTACGACTCGCAGTACGCGCCGAGAGTCCAGTTGTTCTGGCGCATCGTCATGGCGTTGATGTGGTCGCGCGCGGCGCCCGCATCCATCGTGCCGGCCGTGACCTGATCGAGGAGATCGTGCAGCCGCTGCAGCTCGGCACGCAGGGTGTCGTGCACCTCGACGAGGTGCCGGCCGGCGGCCTGCTCGTGGGCGGTGTAGGTGCGCCCGGGATCGGGCGCGGGGCCCGTAGGGCGGGCGGACTCGTCCCAGACCCGGACGTCGCTGCGCCGGGTGCCGTCGTCGGGCGTGGGCACGGTCTGCAGCGCAGCGCGCGCCACCCCGCGACCGGTCGCGCGCGGAGTGTCCGCACGCCGCTCCGCGCGCGTGGCCATCGGCCGGCCGGTGGAGACCCCCGTGGAGTCCTCGGCCGCCCCTGGCCGCACCGCCCCGGACACCCCACCGCGCTGCGCCGCCACGATCTCCCGCACGGCCGGTGCCACCTCGGCAGCGAAACGGCGGATGACCTCGGCGTCGTCGGTCATGAGGAGGTAGGCACTCATCTCCTGCGTCAGGGTCAGCTCGGCGAGCTGCTCGGCCCACGCGCCCGCCGGCCCCTGCAGGAACCCGCTCCCGCGCTCGGAGAACGTGCCGGTGATGTTGTACAGCCGCCGAACTTCGGACGGCTGCCGCCCCGCCGCCACCGCCGCCTCGTCGATCACGGCGTTCATCGCGGGGAGGGCGTCCGGTGCCGCGTACGGGCTGCTGGGCAGCCACCCGTCCGCGAGGCGGCCGGTCATCGCGAGCATCCGGTCCTTGTACGCACCGAGCCAGATGCCGACATCGTGTGCCGGAGCCGGACCGGGGTGGGCGCCCCACACCCGGTGGTGGCGCCCGTCGACCCGCACGCTGCCGCCATCCGCCGCCCACATGGCGCGGATGACGGCGATCCCCTCCTCGAGGGCCCGGACGCTCTCCGCCGGGGTCAGCCGGGCGCCGCCGTTCGCGGCGATCGCGTCCCAGAACGCCCCCGCACCGAGCCCGAGCTCGACGCGGCCGTCGCTGAGAAGATCCAGGGACGCCACGCTGCGCGCGAGCACCGCGGGAAGCCGTAGAGGCAGGTTCGCCACGTTCGGCGCCACCCGCAGCGTCACCGTCCGGGCGGCGATCACCGACAGCAGCGTCCACGTGTCGAGGAACTTCGCCTGGTACGGGTGGTCCTGCACCGTCACGAGATCGAGCCCGACCTGCTCGGTGAGCCGAGCGAGCGCCACCACCTCCGCCGGCTGGTCGGCTCTCGGCGTCAGGAACGTGCCGAACAGCAGATCGTGGCCATGATCGGCCATGGGTTCGCCTCGACTCTCTCGGGACGCGCACACGCGCGTCGATGCCGGTCTACGGCCAGATGATATTCCATCCAGACGAGTTGCATCACAGACGATGCTGTCCGGCCGAGCGAGCCGAGGGGACCCGGGCGTGGATCAGGTCTGCGGCTGCAGCACGAAGTCGTACTCGGCCGTCAGGAACGGCACCGCGGACTCACCGCCGTCGGGGGTCGGGCCGGCCTCGTGCTCGGTGAAGGCGACGACCAGCTCCTTCTTGGTGCCGAACACCACATCGCTGTCCAGGTACGGCGCACCCTCCCGGAACAGATGCGTGATCAGCGGCTCGTAGCCGGGCACGTTGATGAGGAAGTGCACGTGCGCCGGCCGGTTGGGGCTGATGTCGGTGCGCCCGATCAATTCACCGACCGGGCCGTCCATCGGGATGCCGTAGCCGAGCGGGGCGATGGTGCGCACGCAGTACGTGCCGTCCTCGCGGGTTGTGTACTTCGCTCGCAGCCGCGCCTCGTCGACGTCGAGCTGCGACTCGTAGGCGCCGTCGTTGTCGGCCTGCCACACGTCGAGCACCGCGCCGCTGACGAGCTTGCCGTCGAGGTCGCGGACGGTGCCGTGGACGTAGAGCGGGGTGCCGGGGAGGCCGTCGGACATGTCGGCGCCGTACCCCAGCTCCGGGGACCCGTCGATGTGGAACGGGCCCAGCACGGTGGCGGGCGTCGCGGCCTGGTCGAAGTGATGGTTCATCTGCACCACGAGCATCGACAGGCCCAGCACGTCGGAGGCGAGGATGAACTCCTCACGCTTCTCGTCGCTGATCTGCCCGGTGCGCGTGAGCCACTGCACGGCGGCCATCCACTCCGCCTCGGTGAGCCGGACCTCACGCGCGAACGCGTGCAGGTGGCGGACCAGTGCGGTCAGGACCTCGGCCGTGCGCGGGTCGCGAGCGGTGCCCCAGCGCGCCTCGGCGAGCTCTGTGACGTTGTCCTCGGTGACGAGCTGCATCTTCAGCGTCCCTCCTGGATCTCAGCGCGCAGGAGCGCCGCCGCGCCCGACATCGCGCGTATCTTCCCTGCGGCGGAGTCCCGCGGCAGGTACTTCATTCCGCAGTCGGGGGCGATCACGAGCTGTTCGGGCGGCAGGTAGCGGAACGCCCGCCGCACGCGGTCGGCCACGATCTCCGTGGTCTCCACCTCGGGGTTCGACAAGTCGATCACCCCGAGGATCACGGTCTTGTCGGTGAGGTCGCTCAGCACGCCCAGGTCGAGCCCGGACTGTGCCGTCTCGATCGAGACCTGCTGCACGGGAGAGCCTGCGAGCTCGGGGAGGAAGGAGTACCCCTCCGGCCGCTCGTGGATGATCGCGGCGTAGCCGAAGCAGATGTGCACGGCGGTGGTGCCGGTGACGCCGTCGAGCGCGGCGTTCAGCGCGGCCAGTCCGTAGGCGCGAGCGGCATCCGGACGGGCCTGCATGTACGGCTCGTCGATCTGCACGACGTCGGCACCAGCGGCGAACAGGTCCTTGACCTCCGCGTTGACGGCGGCGGCGTAGCCCATCGCTGCCGACTCCAGGTCGGGGTAGTGGTCGTTCTGCGCCTGCTGGCTCATCGTGAACGGGCCGGGCACCGTGATCTTCACCGGCCGGTCGGTGTTGGCACGGAGGAACTCGAGGTCGCGCACCTGCACGGGGTGCGGCCGGTGGATCGGGCCCGTGATGCGCGGCACCGGGTTGGGGTGGCCGCTGCGGTCGAGCGCCGTGCCCGGGTTGTCGACGTCCACGCCGTCGAGCGCCGTGGCGAAGTGGTTGGAGTAGCTCTCGCGGCGGGTCTCGCCGTCGGTCAGCAGGTCGAGTCCGGCCCGCTCCTGTGTCCTGACGGCGAGCTGGGTGGCGTCGTCCTGGGCCTGGGCGAGCAGCGCGGGCTCCACCCGCCACAGCTCCTTCGCGC
>DASYES010000214.1:0-1544 GCA_036498885.1 Pseudonocardia sp. | reverse complement strand
CAGGCCGCGGCTGATGCCGGTGGCCCGGTGGCCGGGTGGCCGTTCATGACGCTTCGCCCAGCGCGGGCGCGTCCGGGAGCGGGTGCAGCAGAGCGGAGCGGCCCTGCGCCCACCGCTCCAACAGCAGGTCGCCGAACCGGTCGGCGAGGAGGCTGCTCGCCCGGATCCCGAAGACGATGTCCGCGGCCAGCGCGGGTTCGGCTGCCAGGAGCGGGGCGATCACGCCCCGCCGCACGGCCTGTTCGTGCACGGCGTCGGCTTCGACGTGCTCGGCGTAGAACTCGACCGCCGCGTCCGGCAGGCCGAGCCGCTGCATGGCACGGACGAGCCGGTCGGAACCGGGGGAGGAGGTCAGCTCGACGGTGGCGAACTGGCCGACGAGCGCGCCGCGCAACGCCCGGTGCAGCCCGCACAGCGACATGAGGTTCACCTCGGCCAGGGTCTGGGCAGGAGCCGCGTCGAGGTACGCGCCGTACGAGGCGTCGAGCTCCAGCGCGCGCATCATCTCGGCGAACAGGCGCGCGTGCATCCGGTCCGGATCGCCGGCGCCGTACTCGTCGTGCTCGACGCTCACCAGCGCCGCCTTCGCCGGCCCGTCCAGGCGGGGGATCACCCAGGCCTGCGGGTCGGCCTCTTTCAGGTGGTAGAGCGACCGGTGGGCGACGTACTCCCGCACCTGCCACCGTTCGCCGCCGCGGCGCAGGTGGTGGGAGACGCCGCGCGCGTCCACCGGTTCGACGAGCAGCAGCTCCAGTTCGGCATCGACCGCCGAGATCGAGCCGTCGGATGCGGCGACGTCCGCACGCAACGCACCGAGGAAGGCCCGCTCCATCTCCGCCCGGACGGTCAGCAGCGCCGGGTCCCACTCGAGCTCGTCCTCCACCCCCGCGAAACCGCGGTAGTGCAGTTCGTAGAGGCAGTACAACGCGAGCTGCAGGTCCTCGCCGTAGGGATCGGCCGGCTCGACGGGCGGCAGGATCTCCGGCCCACGGCGCAGCGATCCGATCACCGCCGCCGACAGCGGGCCGCGCGGCTCCGGCAGCGCGGGCGGCTCAACGACCGCCGGTCGGTTCCTGCTGAGCACGGTCCTCCCCTTCGTCATGGCGCACCTTGCGCCGGTGGCTGGTGTCGCAGAACGGCTGGCGGCGGCTGCGCCGGCACGTGCACAGCGCGGTGACCGGACGTTCGGAACGCACCCGCCGCCCGTCCGGCAGGACCACCTCGACGGGCCCGGACACGAGGAGCGGGCCCTCGTCGGTGAGCACGATCTCGCGTGCGGCGTCACGCATGACGCGCCCCGAGGACCACGAGCTCTTCGAACCTCTGGCCCGGGTGGATCAATCCGCGGGACTCCAGGAGCGCCGCCCGGGAGCGCATGACCGGGCCGAACGGGAGGCTCGCCCGGGCGAGCACCTCGGGCGACAGCCCCGCCTGCTGGAGCGCCTCGACCGTCATGTCCACGTCGCACACCGCCGAGTGCACGATCAGCACGTGACCGTCGGGCGCGAGGACGTCGGGCACGCCGGCGCAGATCCGGTCGAGCA
>DASYES010000213.1:0-2905 GCA_036498885.1 Pseudonocardia sp. | reverse complement strand
GATCGCGGATGCTCGCGGTGCGCGGTCCGTTGATGACGGCCGAGCAGTACGCCGAGGCCACCGCGACCGTCGCGACGATGCAGAAGGACAACGCTGATCGCAGAGCTAGCCCGGTGCTACTGCTCGTCGCCGAGCAGCCGCAGCAGGCGCAGGGCGACCTGCAGCTCGGTGCGGCGCTCGTGCAGCGGGTGCCCGATGTGCTCCTCGGCCCGGTGCAGCCGGTTGCGGACCGTGTGCTCGTGCAGCTGCAGCCGCTCCGCGGTGGCGACGTGCGTGCCGAGCCGGAAGGAGACGTAGAGGGTCTCGCGCAGCCGGGCGGCCTCCGCCGTGTCGTCGGCGAGGGCGCGCAGCCCCGCCCGGACGAACCCGCGGGCACGTTCGGGCTCGCGCAGCAGCAGGATCTCGAGCGCCACGTCGCGGTGCGCCAGCACCGGCGGTGCCTGGGTGCGGCCCCGCGCCGCGCGCACCTTCTCGACGTCCTGCGCCTGCTCCAGGTCCGACGGGGGCAGAGAGGTGACCTCGGTGCGCAGGATCTCGCGCACCAGCCCGTGCCGGACGTGGGCGCGCGACCGGTTGAGGGCGTCGTCGGACCGCGCGTGCTGCTCGGCCACCTGCGACGCCATGTGGTCCTGGTAGGCGAAGATCATGGTCGTGAGCCGGGCGAGCGACGCCGTGGCCTCCTCGCGCGGCACGTCCTTCGCCTCGGCGACGGCCCGCAGGTGTTGCGCCCACGCCTGCCACATGGTCACGAAACCCACGCGGTAGGAAGGCTGCAGCGCCGTCTGCGGGATGCGCAGGCGTGCCTGGACGCGCGCGAACTCCAGCGGTTGCACGAGGCGCACGTGGGCCAGCCCCAGCCGTCCGCACAGCACCTGCTGCAGGGCGTACACGTTCTCCCGCACGCTGGAACGCAGGTGCTCGGCGAAGTCCGCGTCCCCTGCCAGGCTCGGGAAGGCGACGGTGATGTCCCGGACGACCACCCGCTCGGCGTGCTCCTGCAGGTCGACGCAGGCGGCCATCTCCCGCACCCAGTCGGGCAGCGGCTGGCTGTCCTGATCCCCCCTGAAGGGGTCGACGTCACCGAAGATGCGGCCACCTCCTCGTCCTGCCGGCCTCTCGCTGCACACACGTGGAGGTACTGGCCATGATTGCGCCCGGCACGCGGAACCGCTCGTGAAGACGCGCCCGAAGGTCGCCGTGATGGGTGGCTCGCTGGTCGGGCTGACCGCCGCGCTGGTGCTGCGCGACATCGGTTGCCACGTCGACGTGTACGAGCGCTCGGACGTGCCGCTCCAGGGTCGGGGTGTAGGCCTCGTGCTGCACCCGATGACCGCGCGCTACCTGCTGGAGCACGCGCTGCTCGACCTGGCCACGGTGAGCACGTCCGCCCGGTTCCACCGCTACCTGGACGCGGACGGCGCCGTGCTGGTGCAGCTGGAGCGGCGGCACCGGTTCACCGGCTACAACACGTTGTACGGAGCGCTGCTGGGTGCGTTCGGCCGCGGGCGCTACCACCTCGGCCACGAGGTCGTGGGTATCGCGCAGCGCGACGGCAGGGTGGATCTCGCGCTCCCCGGCGGCCGCTCTGCGACCGCGGACCTGCTGGTGGCGGCCGACGGGGTCTCCTCGTTCGCCCGCCGCATCCTGCTGCCGGATGTCGAGCAGCGCTATGGCGGCTACGTCGGGTGGCGCGGGGTGGTGGACGAGCAGGCGCTGCCGGCGGAGGCGGTGGCTGCGCTGGACGACGCCCTGAGCTACTTCGCGCCCGGGGGAACGCACGCACTCACCTACCCGATCCCGCACTACGACGGTGCGGTCGAGCGGGGAAAGCGGCTGATGAACCTGGTCTGGTACCGCAACGTGCCGGACGGGAAACCGTTGGCCGATCTGCTCACCGACCGGACGGGCCGCCGTCGCGAGGTGTCGCTCCCTCCGGGGGCGGTGCGCAAGGAGTACGTGGACGAGCTGCGCGCTGCGGCACGCGGTCTGCCTCCGGCGTTCACGGCGGTGGTGGACCGGATCCCGGCGCCGTTCCTGCAGGTGATGATCGACGTCGAGGTGCCGCGGATGGCGTTCGGGCGGGTCTGCCTGGTGGGGGACGCGGCGTTCACGGTGCGTCCGCACGCCGCGGCCGCCACGGCGAAGGGCGCCGACGACGTGTGGGCCCTGGCCGACGCGCTGGTCGGGTGTGAGGGTGACGTCGAGGCGGCGCTGCGAGCGTGGGAGCCGGGCCGGTTGGAGCTGGGTCGCGCGCTGCTGCACCGCAACCGCGAGCTGGGTGAGGGTGCGCAGTTCCGTGGTGACTGGGTGCCCGGCGACCCCGCGCTCGCCTTCGGGCTGCGCGAGCCGGGGGATTCCGCCGACATGCGCGTCACCTGACCCCCGGGCGCCCGACATCATGTGATCGCCAGTGGGTTCAGCGGTGAACCCGCCCCTCCGGTGATGGGCAGCGGCGCCGCGGACAGGAGGAACTCGTCGGTGCCGTCCTGCGCGCAGTCCTCGCCGATCGCCTGCAGGTCCCAGATCTCGCCGAACGGGATGCCCATGTTCACCAGGACCACGACGTGCAGGCCTGGGAAGCCCTGCCCCGGCCCATGATCACCGGCTCGGGGCCCGTAACCGGTGATGGCGCGGCTCCCGGCCCCGATTCGCTGATCTCGAGTCCTGCGACGACCCGGGCTGAACGACCTGCGGAACCCAGAGGGCGATGTAGACGCCGGCGAGTGGGCGCGTGCGGCTCACCGACGGACAGAGACTCCGCAAGGTGCTTCCGAACGAACAGCTCCATCCGGTCCAGTGGTCGGTCGGTCGGCCGGGCCGGCTGGTGCCGTGGCCGCCAGGCGGTGCAGCCTCAGTACGGCACGCCGATCCTCCGCCACTTCCGCCCCCCGGTGCCAGGCTCGGG
>DASYES010000212.1:0-3321 GCA_036498885.1 Pseudonocardia sp. | reverse complement strand
GACGTCCGGAGCGAAGATCCGGGCCGGCATCGGGCCGATGATGGGCGGCGTCGAGTTCGCCCCGTTCCCCTACGCCTTCCGCTACGGATGGAACGAGGAGGAGACCGTCGCGTTCTGCCTGCGTGAGCTCGACCGGCTCCTCGTCACCTCGGCTCCCGCTGCCGACGTCGCGGCCTTCATGATCGAGCCGGTGCTCGGGGAGGGCGGCTATGTGCCCACCCCACCCGCCTTCCTCGCCGGCCTGCAGGAACGGGCCGACGCACTCGGGATCCTGCTGATCGCCGACGAGGTGCAGACCGGCTTCGGCCGGACCGGCCGGTTCTGGGGCCACGAGCACACGCCGGGCGTCCGTCCCGACATTCTGATCACGGCGAAGGGCCTCGCCAGCGGCTTCCCGCTCTCCGGGATCGCGGCCTCCACCGAGCTCATGAGCAAGGCGTGGCCGGGCTCGCAGGGCGGCACGTACGGCGGCAACGCGGTGGCCTGCGCCGCCGCGCTCGCCACCATCGACGTGATCGAGGAGGAGGGTCTCGTCGCCAACGCCGCCGAGCAGGGGGTGCGCCTGCTCGAGGGCGCGCGCAAGGTGGCGGCCGACCACCCGGGGGTCGCCGACGTCCGCGGGCTGGGGCTCATGGTGGGCAACGAGTTCTGTACCCCGGACGGCTCGCCCGACACCGCCGCCGCCACCCGTGCCCATGCCGCGGCTGCCGAGGTCGGGCTACTGCTGCTGACGTGTGGGCCGTACGCGAACGTTGTGCGGATGATCCCACCGTTGATCGTCACCACCGAGCAGGTCGACGACGCGATCGGGATGTGGGCCGAGGCGCTGCGCGCTGCCACGTAGCGTTCGCTGCATGTGTGACGAACACGGTGATCCGGCAGAGGTGCTCGCCGCCGCTCCGCGGCTCGCCGAGGGAGCTGCAGTCGATCCGATCGCCCTGCAGCCGGTGGACGAGGTGCGGATCACCACGCTCGTCGACAACGTGTTCGACGCACTGCTGGGCAGCGACGAGCGGGTCACCCGGGTGAGCCCAGGTCTCACCTGGGAGAGCGCCGCGCAGTTCGAGGGCAGCCGCACCGACCCGGGCCTGCGCGCCGAGCACGGTTTCGCCGCGCTCGTCACGGTGCGCCGTGGCACGAGCACCACCACCCTGCTGTTCGACACCGGGCTGAGCGTCGACGGCATGGTCACCAACGCGGCACGGATGGGCATCGACCTGTCCGACGTGCACGGCGTGGTGCTCAGCCACGGCCACTTCGACCACGCCGGGGGCCTGGTCGGGCTCGCCGGGCGGCGCGGGGCGCGGGCGTTGCCGATGGTGCTGCACCCCGGCGCCTGGACGCGCAGGCGGCTGGCACTGCCGAACGACCACACCTTCGAGATGCCGACGCTGAGCAGGCGCGCCCTGGAGGGTGAGGGTTTCGCGCTGGTCGAGCGCCGGGAGCCGTCGCTGCTCGTCGACGGCTGCGTGCTGATCACCGGTGAGGTCGACCGCACCACGGAGTACGAGCGCGGGATGCCGCCGCCCCACCAGGCGTGGACGGGTTCCGGCTGGGAGCACGACGCCCTCGTGCGGGACGACCAGGCTCTGGTGGTGAACGTCCGGGACCGCGGGCTGGTGGTGCTCACCGGCTGCGGGCACGCGGGTGCGATCAACATCGTGCGGCACGCGCAACGGCTCACCGGGGTGGACCGCCTGCACGCGCTGCTCGGCGGCCTGCACCTGAGCGGCCCCTTCTTCGAGCCGGCGATCTCGCCGACGGTCGCCGCGCTCACCGAGCTGGCCCCGGCGATGGTGGTGCCGGGCCACTGCACGGGCTGGCGGGCCCAGCACGCGTTGGCCGCGGCCCTACCGGACGCGTGGCTCCCGAACAGCAGCGGCAGCACGTACCGTCTCGTCGCCTGAGCACGGACGCGCCCGCGATGCCGATGCGCCGGGTCGCGATCGCGTCCTTCGCAGGCACGACGATCGAGTTCTACGACCTCTGCGTCTACGGCACCGCGGCCACGCGACGTTCGGTGTCGCGTTCTTCTTCCGGCCCCGGCGTGAGTGCTGCTACTTGCGGACCGGGCTGATGTTCAGGCTCATCCCCGCGAGTCCGCGAGCACGCGTGGTGAGCCTGTCGGCCACCCCGCGCAGGGCGACGGCCGCGGGCGACTCCGGCTCGGCCAGCACGATCGGGGTGCCGGAGTCACCGCATTCGCGCACTCGCGTCTCCAGCGGCACCTGACCGAGCAGCGGCACCGGGGCGCCCAGGGTGCGGGTGAGGGAGTCGGCCACCGTCTGGCCGCCGCCCGCACCGAAGACCTCCATGCGGGTGCCGTCGGGGAGTTCCATCCACGACATGTTCTCGACGACGCCGGCGAGCCGCTGGCGGGTCTGCAGGGCGATCGACCCGGCCCGTTCGGCCACCTCGGCCGCGGCCATCTGCGGTGTGGTGACCACCAGCAGCTCCGCGTTCGGCACGAGCTGCGCGGTGGAGATCGCGATGTCGCCGGTGCCGGGAGGAAGGTCGAGCAGCAGGACGTCGAGGTCGCCCCAGAACACGTCGGCGAGGAACTGCTGCAGCGCGCGGTGCAACATCGGGCCGCGCCACACCACCGCATCGTTGCCAGGGGTGAACATACCGATCGAGATGACCTTCACGCCGTGGGCCTGCGGCGGCATGATCATGTTCTCGACCTTGGTGGGCCGCGCGGACGTGCCGAGCATCCGGGGCACCGAGTGGCCGTAGATGTCGGCGTCGACGACACCGACCGAGAGGCCCTTGGCCGCCATCGCGGCCGCCAGGTTGACGGTGACGGACGACTTGCCGACGCCACCCTTGCCGGAGGCCACGCAGTAGACGCGGGTGAGCGAGCCGGGCTGTGCGAACGGGATGACCGGCTCGGCGGAGTCGCCACGCAGGCCCCGGCGCAGCTGGGGGCGCTGCTCGTCGTTCATCACGTCGAGCTCGACGTCGACACCGGTGATGCCCTCGACAGCGGACACAGCTGCGGTGACCCGTTTGGTGATCGTGTCACGCATCGGACAGCCCGCGACCGTGAGGTACACCCCGATCTGCGCACGACCATCGGCCAGCACCACGACGCTTTTCACCATGCCGAGGTCGGTGATCGGGCGGTGGATCTCCGGGTCGTCGACGGTGGCGAGCGCCGCATGCACGGCCTGCTCGGTGGTGGTGGTGTTGCCGGTGGTGGACATCAGAGGTTCCGCTGCACCTTCCTGCGACTTTGCTTGTACGTGACCTTGCCACGACCGTTTCCATGTTACGTCTGTGCTCTTCCGGTGCGACGTCCGTAGCATCGTCCGCCGTGAC
>DASYES010000211.1:0-1553 GCA_036498885.1 Pseudonocardia sp. | reverse complement strand
AGGTGCCGCAGACGCCGTGCTCGCATCCGATGTGCGTGCCCTTGAGCCCCAGGCCGTCGCGCAGGAAGTCGACGAGCAGCGTGCGCGGCTCGACGTCGGCCGTGCGCGCGCGACCGTTGACGGTCACGGTGATGGCGTGCTTCTCCGTCATTCCCGGCTCACCTCCTGTCCTGGGCGCGGGCGAGCGCCTGTTCGACTGCTCTGCGGACGTGAACCCGCGCCAGCTCGATCCGGCTGCTGGATCCCGCGTGCACGTCGCCTGCCGGGTTGAGGCCCTCGACCGCGGCGTCGGCCGCAGCAGCGGCGTCCGGGACCGTGCCCTCGAGAACGCGCTCGGCGGCGGTGGCCCGGATCGGGACCGGCGCGACACCGGTGAGCGCGATGGAAGCACGAGAGACGTGACCGTCGTCCATCTCGACGAGCGCCGCCACCGCGACGACGGCGAAGCTGCCGTGCGTGCGGGCGAACTCGACGAACGCATGGCCGCCCCGTCGGTGGGGCAACCGCACCGCGAGGAGGATCTCGTCGGGCGCGAGCGCCGTGCTGAACGGGCCGCGGAAGAACTCGGAGGCAGGGATGACACGAACGCCGCCCGGGCCGGCGGCGACGAGGTCGGCGTCCAGGGCGAGCGCCACGGCGGGCAGCTCGGCGGCCGGGTCGGCGTGGGCGAGGCTGCCCCCGACCGTGCCACTGTTGCGGATCGGCCGGTGGGCCACGAACCCGACGGCCTCGGCCAGCAGCGGCGCGGCCAGCGCGACCTCGGGCGAGTCCTCGACCGCCGACTGCCTGGTCATCGCTCCGATCACGAGGGTGTCACCGTCGAGCCGGATCCCGTCCAGCTCGGGGATCCGCCGCAGGTCGATCAGGTGCCCTGGCTGCGCGAGCCGGAAGTTCATCAGCGGGACGAGGCTCTGGCCGCCGGCGAGCACCCGCGGGTCGGCGTCCGCGTGCTCGACGAGCAGGGCCACGGCCTCGTCCACGGTGGTCGGCGCGGCGTAGCGGAACGGTGGGGGCTTCACGACGGTCTCCGGAACACAGCGGCCTCCTCGACGCGGTGCGGACAGGTGGCGAACGGTCGACTGTGAGCGCAGTCACATTACTGGGTCAAGCCTGCGCCCGACCACCCACGGTGACAAGATGCTGCCCCTGACCGACATCTGGGTTGAGACGCCGCGGTTCGGACACCCGCGGCCCTGACGACGACCGCACACACCGCCTGGCCACCGCACACATGGCACAACATGTGTGCGGTGGCCACCACATGTGTGCCGTGAAACGCCTTCCACCGCGTCGGCGAAGCGCTCGAGGTTGCCGCGCACCGCAGCGCCTGAAGTTGCCCTCGAACACCAGCGGCACGCCGAGCTCATCCGTGCGGCACCGGGTCTGCAGCACGATCACAGGAGACTCGAAACGCGGCTGCTCGGCGACGAGCAGTAGCACCGGGCTAGCTCTGCGATCAGCGTTGTCCTTCTGCATCGTCGCGACGGTCGCGGTGGCCTCGGCGTACTGCTCGGCCGTCATCAACGGACCGCGCACCGCGAGCATCCGCGATC
>DASYES010000210.1:0-2552 GCA_036498885.1 Pseudonocardia sp. | reverse complement strand
AACCTCGATGAACAGCCACCCATCGCCTCGAGGCAGCTCCGGCACCGCCGCACCGCGGGACCGCACCAGGTCCACGATCCGCGAGTCCAGCCCCTCACAGGCCACCATGTGCCCACCGCTGTCGCTGGTTGAGTAGCCGCGAGCCCCAGCGAGCGGCGTATCGAAACCAGCATGCCCGGCAGCCAGCAGTGCCGGTACGGCGTCGGCCGCGTCGGCCATCGACGGATAGCCCAGCACCAGGAGCGTCCGCTCCTCCTCGGCGACCAGGCTCACGGTCAGCGTCTTGGCGACGCCCAGCGTGCCTTCGGAGCCGGCCAGGAACCGCGGCACCGACAGCCGCTCGGGCAGCAGGTGCTCCAGGGAGTAGCCACTCACCTGGCGCGCGAACAACCCGAACGTCGTGCGCACGTGCGCCAGCTCGCCGACCACGACCCGAGCCAGCCGGGCCTCGACCTCGCCAACGCCGGCGCTGCGGTCCCCCCACAGGACCTCGGCATCGACGAGGGTGTCGGCCGTCCGGCCATAGCCCAGCGCGCGCGAACCGCACGCGTTGTTGCCGACCATCCCGCCGATCGTGCAGCGGGTATGGGTGGACGGGTCGGGCCCATAACGCAGGCCGTACGGCGCCGCGGCCGCCTGGAGCTGCGCGTGCACGAGCCCGGGCTCGACCACGGCGGTGCGCGCGTCCGGATCGATCGCCAGCACGCCGTTCAGCCGGCGGGTGTCGACGACCAGCCCCGGCCCGACCGCGTTGCCCGCGATGGAGGTGCCCGAGCCCCGCATCGTCACCGGTACGCCGGCGGCCGCAGCCAGCCCGAGGATCGGCTCCAGCTCGTCGCGATGTCGCGGGTGCGCGACGACCTGCGGCAGCACCCGGTAGAGCGAGGCGTCACTGGAGTAGAGCGCGCGGGTCAGCGCCGAATCGGACGCCTCGATGCCCGCGCGTTGCAGCTCGGCGAGCAGTGCGGCAGCCGTCACCAGTGCTCCAGCGAACCCCGGATCACGCCGGCCAGGTCCTCGCCCGTGACGTCCTTCGGTGCGGTCGCGAGCAGGCGCTGCTGCTTGAGTGCACCGTCGACCAGCACGTCGACATCGGCGTCCCCGTAGCCGACCTCGGCGAGCCCGTTCGGCAGCCCCAGATCGCGCATCAGTGTGGTGAGCACCTGCGGCAGGACCTCGGGCCCATTGCCCACGACGGAAGGATCGAGCAGGCGCGCGGCACGCAGGTGCCGGTCCGGGGACGCGTCGAAGGTGAACCGGAACGCCGCGGGCGCGGTCAGGGACACCGCCATGCCATGCGGCACGATCGGCCCGCCCGCAGGCGGGTAGTCGGGAGCGACGTACGACCTGACGCGTCCCGCGATCGGATAGGCGTTGGCGTGCGGGATGTGCACCCCGGCGTTGCCGAACCCGAGGCCGGCGAAGGTCGCGGCCAGCGCCATCTCCTCGCGCGCGAGCGCGACGTCGGCGTCCCCGGTGTCACCGACAGCTCGACGGAACGCACCGGACATCAGCCCGAGCGCCCGCTCCGACCAGAGATCGGCGATCGGGTTCGCGCCGCAGTAGGGCACCCGCTGCTGCGCGGTCTTGGCGTCGAAATCCCCGAACCAGCGTGCGGTGTAGCTCTCCAGCGCGTGGCACAGGATGTCCATGCCGGCCGCTGCCGTCACGCCTGCCGGCTGGGTGGCCGTGAGGTCCGGGTCGACGATCGCGAGCTTCGGTCGCAGCGCCGGGTGGCTGATGCCCGTCTTCACCTTGAGCGCGAGTACGTCGAGGACACAGATCGTCGTCGACTCCGAGCCGGTGCCGGTGGTGGTCGGCACCGCGATCAGCGGCAGCAACGGCACCATCGGCGCCTGCGCCTTGCCGACCGGTGCGTTGATGTAGTCCATCAGCTCACCGGGGTTGGTGACGAGCAGCGCGACCGCCTTCGCGGTGTCGATCGAGGACCCGCCACCGACGGCCACGACGCCGTCGAAAGGCCCCTCGGAGCGGGCGAATCCGATGGCCTCGTCGAGCGATGCATCCGTCGGCTCCACGCGCACGCCGTCGAAGACCACCGCGATCAGGCCGGCCGCCTCCAGGGCGATCCGCACGGTGTCGGCATGCCCGGCGGCGGCGACTCCCGGGTCGGTGACCACCAGCACCCGATGGACGCGCCGCTCACGACCGGTGACGAGCTGAGCGACGTCGTACCCGATCTCGCGGACGGCCCCGCGGCCGAACTTCAGGGCCGGTGCGGCATACGTGAACACTGTCTCGGACACGGGCCGACACTAGTCCCCGGCTGCTGCGATGGCGTCCTTCACCGATCGGTAGACGGGCAGCCGATCGGCGGCGATGTCGGCGAGCGGGATCCAGGCGACGGCCTCCGTCGTACCACCCTGCTCGACGACGTTCGGCTCGCCGTTCTCGACGCTCGCCCGGTAGATCACGCCGATGGCGTGGAACTCGCGGAGACGCTTCGTCTGAACGAAGAGCTAATGGCAGTCGTGGGACACGATTTGAAGAATCCGCTGAACGTGGTGCTGATGACGACGAATCTGCTCGCC
>DASYES010000209.1:0-14564 GCA_036498885.1 Pseudonocardia sp. | reverse complement strand
GTGCACGCGCTGCTGACGCCGCGGGCAGAGCTGCCATGGCTCAGGTCGCTCACCACACAGACCAAGCACAGTCTCGCGGCCGCGGGCCGCCCAACGTACGGGCGCCTAGGCACTTGCGAGATGCCGACGCGCACTACTGGTGGAAGGTGAACGTGGATGTCTGATGTCCTGGTTATCGGTGGTGGGTTCGCCGGCGTCTGGGCCGCGGCCGGTGCTGTGCGGGCCCGGCGAGCCGCCGGGGCATCCCCGTCGGACCTGCGCGTCACGCTGGTCTCCGCCGGAGACGACATCGTGATCCGGCCAAGGATGTACCAGTCCGACCCGGACCGGATGCGTGTGCCGCTCGACCGGATACTCGGGCCGATCGGCGTCCGGAGAGTGGCCGCCACGGTGACCGGCATCGACACCGGCGCGCGGCGCGTGCAGGTCATCGGTCGCGACGGAAGCCCCACCGAGCTGACCTACGACCGGCTCGTGCTCGCCGCCGGCAGCCGCCTGGTGCGGCCGGACCTGCCCGGGGCAGAGCACCTCTTCGACGTCGACACGTTGCCCGGCGCGGCGCGGCTGCACAGCCACCTGCACCGGCTGCCTACAGAGGCGCCCGGCGCGGGGCGTTTCACGGCCGTCGTCGTCGGGTGCGGGGTTCACCGGCCTCGAGGTCGCGACCGAGCTCACGGGCAGGCTGAGCGACATCGCGGCGACGGTCGACGCAGCCGAGCCCGTCCGCGTCGTGCTGGTCGAGCGGGAGAACGTCGTCGGCCCCGAGCTCGGCGAGGGTCCCCGCCCGCAGATCCTCGAGGCGCTGGCCGAACTCGGGGTCGAACAGCGACTGGACGTGGGCGTCGAGAGTGTGGGTCCGGCCGGCGTACGGCTCTCCGACGGGAGCGAGGTCGCGGCGCGCACCGTGATCTGGACGGCGGGCATGGCCGCCAGCCCGTTGACGGCGGACATTCCCGGTGAACGCGACCGGCTCGGGCGCCTGCTCGTCGACGAGTACCTGCGCGTCACGGCAGCTCCCGGCGTGTACGCCGCCGGTGACACCTCGGCGGCGCTCGCGCTGGACGGCTGCCCCGTCATGCAGAGCTGCCAGCACGCCATGCCGCAGGGCAAGTTCGCCGGGCACAACGTCGCTGCCGATCTCCTCGGCCTTCAGCAGGTTCCCTTCGCGACCGAGCCCTACGTCACCTGCCTCGACCTCGGCGCTGCCGGGGCCGTACTGACCAGCGGGCGGGAGCGCACGGTCCGCAAGACCGGGCAGGAGGCGAAGGACGTCAAGCACACCATCACCGCCGTCGCGATCTACCCACCGGTCGACGACGCGGAGGCGATTCTGGCCAGGGCGGACTACCGCTCCAGCACGTGGAGGGGTTCCGCGGGCTCCAGGCCCGGCGAAACTGCGGTCGCCACAGCGGTCTGAGCCACCGGGTAACCGGCGCGACATCGCTCAGCGGAAGTCACGCGACTTCACCGGCACGGTGAGCGCCAGCCGCTGCAGCCGGTCGGCCACCAGGTTGAGCACACCTTCCGGGCTGCGTTCCAGCCGGCCACGCACCAGCAGCGCCGTGCTGCTGACCGCCACCGTGCGGTAGCGCGCCCACAGCCCCTCCGAGCAGGTGACGTTGAGCATCCCGCTCTCGTCCTCGAGGTTGAGGAACGTGACCCCGCGCGCGGTGGCGGGCCGCTGCCGGTGGGTGACCAGCCCGGCGACCAGCACCCGCGGCGGCGTCTGCTCCGGGTCGCCTGCCACGAGGTTGCGGCCGACCGCGTCGAGCCCGTCGATCCGCACCGCGCCCAGACCGTCGAGCCGCTCCCGCAGGTGCTGCATCGGGTGACTGTCCGGTGAGACGCCCGTGGCCCACACGTCCGCGGCCGTGAGCTCGACGCCGGTGAGGCCGGGCAGCGCGGGTGCCTCCAGCCCGACGGCGGTGCCGGGCAGCTGCTCGGGACGCACGGCGGCCACCACTCCCGCCGCCCACAGCGCCGAACGGCGGTCGACCCCGAAGCACCCGAACGCTCCCGCCGTGGCCAGGGCCTCGGCCTGCGGCACGGTGAGCCGGACGCGGCCGGCCAGGTCGGCGAGGTCGCGGTAGGGCCCGCCCCGCTCGCGTTCCGCGTCGATCTCCTCGGCCAGCTCCAGGCCGACACCCCGCACCTCGGCCGTGCCCAACCGGATCGCCTGCCCACCGGTGCTGCGCGAATCCGCCTGGAGCACCGCCTCGGCGCGCCCGAGGTTGACGTCCGGGCCACGGGCGAGCACGCCGTGGCGGCTCGCGTCGGCCACCAGCGACTGTGGCGAGTAGAAGCCCATGGGCTGGGAGTTGAGCAATGCCGCGCAGAAGGCCGCCGGGTAGTAGTGCTTGAACCAGGCGCTGTAGTAGACGAGCGAGGCGAAGCTGATCGAGTGGCTCTCGGGGAACCCGAAGTTGGCGAACGCCAGCATCTTGCGGAAGATCCCGTCGGCCACCTCACCGGTGATGCCGTTGGCTGCCATGCCGGCGAAGAACCGGTCGCGGAGCCTCTCCATCTTCTCCTCCGACCGCTTCGAGCCCATCGCGCGGCGCAACTCGTCGGCGTCGGCCGCGGAGAAGCCGGCGACGTCCACGGCGATCTGCATGAGCTGCTCCTGGAACAGCGGCACGCCGAGCGTCTTCTGCAACGCGCCCTTGAGCAGGGGGTGGTCGTAGGTGACCTCGTCCAGCCCGTTGCGGCGCCGGATGTAGGGGTGCACGGACCCGCCCTGGATGGGGCCGGGCCGGATCAGCGCCACCTCGACCACCAGGTCGTAGAACTCCCGCGGCTTCAGCCGGGGCAGCGTGGCCATCTGGGCGCGCGACTCCACCTGGAACACCCCGACCGAGTCGGCCCGCTGCAACATCGCGTACACGGCGGGGTCGGTGGGCTGCAGCTCGTGGAGCTCGATCTTCTCGCCGTGGTGCTCGGCGACCAGGCCGATCATCAGGTGCAGGGCGGTGAGCATGCCCAGCCCGAGCAGGTCGAACTTGACCAGGCCTGCGGCAGCGCAGTCGTCCTTGTCCCACTGGACGACGGTGCGGCCCTCCATCCGGGCCCATTCGACGGGCACCACCTCGGAGACGGGCCGGTCGCAGATGACCATGCCACCGGAGTGGATGCCGAGGTGGCGGGGGAAGCCCAGCAGCTCGTCGGCCAGCTCGACGACCTGATCGGGCATTCCGGCAGGAGCCGTGGCCGTGTTGTTGTCCACCGGGCCGTGCCAGCGCTCGATCCGCTTGCTCCACGCGTCCTGCTGGCCCGGGGAGAACCCCAGCGCCTTCGCCATGTCGCGGACGGCGGAGCGCGGCCGGTAGGTGATCACGTTGGCCACCTGTGCGGCGCATCCACGGCCGTGGCGGCGGTAGACGTACTGGATCGCCTCCTCGCGACGGCCGGACTCGATGTCGAGGTCGATGTCGGGGTAGCCGTCGCGGGCCGGGGACAGGAAGCGCTCGAACAGCAGCCGGTGGGCCACGGCGTCGACGTTGGTGATGCCGAGTGCGAAGCAGACAGCCGAGTTGGCGGCCGACCCCCGGCCCTGGCAGAGGATGTCGGAGCGGCGGCAGAACTCGACGATGTCGTGGACGATCAGGAAGTAGCCGGGGAAGTTCTTCTGCTCGATGATCTTCAGCTCGCGTTCGACCGTCTCCACGGCCTCCGGGTACTCGGCATGGCTGCCGTAGCGACGGGCGACTCCGCGGTAGGTCAACTCCCGCAGCCAGCTCGCCTCCGTGTGCCCCGGCGGGACGTCGAACGGCGGTAGCTCGGGCGCCACCAGGTCGATCGAGAACGCGCACTCCGCCCCCAGCGCCGCCGCCCGCGCCACCGCGCCCGGGTAGCGCTCGTCGAACCGGGCCGCCATCTCCGCACCCGAACGCAGGTGGGCGGTGCCCGCGGGAGGAAGCCAGCCGTCGGCGTCGTCGAGGCCGCGCCTGGCCCGCACCGCCGCCAACGCCGTGGCCAGCGGGAACCGGTGCGGGGTGGCGTAGTGGGCTGCCGTGGACGCGATGACAGGCAGGCCGGCGTCGTGCGCGAGTTCGGCGAGGACGTCGTTGCGCTCGGTGTCGGTGGGCAGGGCCTGGTGCGTGAGCTCGACGACCACGTGGTCGGCCCCGAACCGCTCGACGAGGCGGCGCAGCTCCTTGCCCGCGGCGTCGCGGCCACCGGTGCGCAGCGCCTGGCGCACCGCACCCTTGCGGCACCCGGTGAGCACCAGAACCTGCCCTGCCGTGTCGGCCACGACCTCGTCGAAGTCGTAGACCGGGCGCCCCTTCTCCTTGCCGCGCAGCTGCGCGGTGCTGATGGTGCGACACAGCGAGCGGTACCCCTCGGGGTGGCGGGCGAGCAGCAGCAGGTGGCTGCCCTCCGGATCGGCCACGCCGTTCTGCGGAGCCGTGAGCCCGAGGGAGAGCTCGGCACCGAAGGCCGTGCCAACCCCCAGCTCGGCCGCGGCCTCGGCGAACCGGACCACGCCGTACATGCCGTCGTGGTCGGTGAGTGCGATCGCGTCGAGACCCAGCCGCGCCGCCTGCTCGACCAGCTCCTCGGGATGGCTCGCGCCGTCGAGGAAGCTGAAGTTGGAGTGGCAGTGCAGCTCGGCGTACGGGACGCGGTTCTGCGGCTCGGGCAGCTCCGGCGGGGTGTAGGGCTCGCGCTTGCGCGACCACGCCGGGCTGTCGCCGCCGTCGACCTCCGGCCCTCCGGTGAGGCTCGCGCCGTCGCGGGGGCGTCCCGAGAGCGTCGCCTCCAGCTCGCGCCACGGCATGTCGGGGTTGTTGAAGCCCATGCATGAAGTCGAACATGTGTTCGATGATCAGCTCAACCGCCTGACCAGGCGAACTCGTCACACGACAGGGCTCTCGGCCCCGCCGCAGGGGCCGATCGGCGCAAGCCCGATCTGCCGATGCGACGACCGTGATCCTCGGACGGGGCCGCAGAGCCGTCCGCAAGCCCGCTCCTGGTCCCCGAACAGCGGTCACGGCGGCCCGTAACCGCCTGCGCCGCCGCGCCAGGTCGAGCAGTGAGGGTCAGGACCAGCACGACCCGGGCCATCCGAGCGGCCCCACCCCGCCGGACCGGCCTTGATCACCGGCTACGCCCCGACCACCAGCTGGCGATCGTGACGGGGCCCGGCGGCCAGGGCTCAGGCGCTCAGCGCCTGGGCGGGCAGGTGGTCCTCGATCGCACGCATCAGCGCGGCCTTCGGTCGCGCGCCCACCACCTGCGTGACGGCCCGGCCGTCGACGTAGAGGTTGAGCGTCGGCATCCCGAGCACGCCGGCGTCACGAGCGGTCAGGGGGTTGGCGTCCACGTCGAGCCGCGCGACCACCAACCGCCCCTCCTGCTCGACGGAGATCTGGTGCAGCACCGGTTCGATCATCCGGCACGGCGGGCACCAGTCGGCCGTGAAGTCGAGCAGCACGGGCAGCTCGGCACGCAGCACCAGCTCGTCGAACGTGGCGTCGGCGACGGGGACGATCATCGAAACTCCTCGGGGTCTGGGGCGACGACTGTGATGAAGCAGCGCGGGGTGGGCGGGTCGCCGAGCCGGTCGGCGAGCTCGTCCCGGACGGTCTGCAGCCGGGTGAGCCACTCGTCCACCTCGGCGAGCTTGCGCCGCTGCACGGCTCGGGAGTCCGGACAGCTCGCGCCCGTGGCGTTCCCGGCTCGCAGGCACTCGACGAACGGGCGGGTCTCCTCGAGCGCGAACCCGAGATCCACCAGCGACCGGATCTCGGCCACGACCCGCAGGTCGCCCTCGTCGTAGTCGCGGTAGCCGTTCGCACGACGCCGGGCGGCCAGCAGGCCCAGCTCCTCGTAGTGGCGCAGCGCCCGCGGGCTGACCCCGGCGCGGCGGCCCAGCTCACCGATCCGCATGTCACCGACGCTAAACCTTGCCGCCGACGGCAACGCCAGCCTGATCGGCAGTCAGGTCAGAGTGGCGGGATCTCGCCCGAGCCGCGCCGGATCAGGGTGGTGGGGACGAGGCGGCGCTGCGGCGGACCCGTGTCGCCGTCGATGCGGGCGAAGAGCAGCCCGGCCGCGGTCCGTCCGATCGCGGCGGGGTCCTGCGCGACCACGGTGACAGCGGGGCTCAGCAGGTCGGCCAGGAGGAAGTCATCGAAACCGACCAACGCGACGGTGCGTTCGAGCCCCATCCTCCGTAGCGCACGCACGGCGCCGACCGTCACCAGGTTCTGCGCGGTGAACAACGCCGTGGGCGGGTCGGGACGGTCGAGGAGGGCGGTGACGGCGCCGTCGGCCGCAGGGGTGTCCCGCACATCCTGCACGACGAGCGCCGGATCCAGCGGCAACCCGAAGTCGCGTAGCGCCTCGCGATACCCCGCCTGGCGCTGGCGGGCGGTGGCGACAGTGCGCCGGTCGCCGACGAATGCGATGCGCCGGTGGCCGGCCGCGGCGAGGTGGCGCACGCCCTCGGCTGCGCCGATCTCGTTGGTGGCCAACACCGAGTCGACCGGCAGGTTGTTGGCTTCGCGGTCGAGGCAGACGATCGCCGTGCCCGCCCGCAGCTCGGCGGCGAGATGCGACTGATCGTCCCCGGCCGGTACGAGCAGCAGCCCGTCGACGTCACGGGCGCCGAACGCTTTCGCGAGCGCGCGTTCGCGGACAGGGTCCTCGTCGAGGCTCGCGGAGTAGACGACCACGCCGCGCCGGTCCGCCTCGTTCTCCACAGCTCGTTGCACCGCGGCGGAGAACGGGTTGGCGACGTCCTCGAGCAGCAACCCGATCGATGCCGTCCTGCGATCCGACCGGCGCAGGATGCGGGCTCCCACGTTCGGACGAAAGTCGAGTTCCTCAATTGCCGTCCGGACGCGCCGTTCGAGCCGGGGCGACACGCCGCCCTCGTCGTTGACGACACGGGAGACGGTCTTGAAGCTCACCTGCGCCCGCGCCGCGACGTCGCGCATCGTGGGCCGGCGCCCACCGACCGGCGCCTCGCGGAGACTCATGGTTCTCCTCTCGACCGGCTCCGGCGACGCGGTCCGGACGCTGCGCCGGATGGTCGGACGCTCACGTCAACGTTGTCAAGAATCTGGCCGCCGTTTCCTATTCGTTATCGGAGCGCATTCATCAGGCCTTGTGAAAGCCCTGTGACCTGACCAGAGTGCCCGACAACGTTGTCTAGCTATGCAACCAGATGTCAATGATGACGAGAGGTCGCAGCACATGAGCCAGGCATGGACAGCAGGACGGAAGGCCACCGTCCTGGCCACCGGGATGGCCGCGGCGCTCGTACTCGCCGCCTGCGGTGGCGGTGACAGCGGCGCAGCCGGCGGGGGGAGCCAGCCGGTCGTCGGCCTGATCACCAAGACCGACACCAACCCGTTCTTCGTGAAGATGAAGGAGGGTGCGCAGGCCGCGGCCGCCACCCAGGGCGTGCAGCTGCAGACCTTCGCCGGCAGGCAGGACGGCGACAACGAGTCGCAGGTGCAGGCCATCGAGAACCTGATCTCGGCCGGAGCCGCCGGCTTCCTCATCACGGCGAACGACTCGAAGGGCATCGTGCCCACGCTCGACCGGGCCCGCCAGGCCGGGATGCTCGTGATCGCGCTCGACACCCCGATCGACCCGCCCGACGCCGCCGACACCACGTTCGCCACCGACAACTACCAGGCCGGACTGCTCATCGGGCAGTGGGCGAAGGCGAAGTCCGAGTCCGAGGGCAAGCAGGCCAGGATCGCGATGCTCGACCTCAGCCCGAACGGGGTGTCCGTCGACGTCCAGCGTGACCAGGGCTTCCTCGAAGGCTTCGGCGTGGACGTAGCCGACAGGACCCGGATCGGCGACGAGTCCGACCCGCGCATCGTGGGGCACGACGTCACCGACGGCGCCGAGGAGGGCGGGCGCACCGCGATGGAGAACCTGCTCCAGAAGGACCCCTCGATCAACCTCGTCCACACGATCAACGAGCCGGCAGCCGCAGGCGCGTACGAGGCTCTGAAGGCAGCCGGCAGGCAGAACGACGTCACGATCGTCTCCGTCGACGGTGGCTGCCCGGGCGTCGAGGCCGTGAAGTCCGGTGCGATCGGCGCCACATCGCAGCTGTACCCCCTGAAGATGGCCGCTCTGGGCATCGAGGCGATCGCGAAGTTCGCCAAGGACGGCACGAAGCCCGAGACCACGGCGGGCAAGAGCTTCTACGACACGGGCGTCGAGCTGATCACCGACCAGCCGCAGCCGAACGTCCCCTCGAAGGACACCGCCTTCGGCGCCGCCAACTGCTGGGGCTGAGACGTCGCTCGACCTGGCCCATCGCCCGGACGCGGGTCAGGTTGGAGCGCGGTAGGGCCACACGACCGGCTCCAGCCACCCGCCCTGTCGCACGAAGGAGTGCTTCTGCATGGCGAACGACGCGTCCCCCGGCGGCGGAACAGCCACGGTGCCGGACACCGGGGCCACGGGCTTCGAGGAGCGCCGCACGGAGTCACCGCTCCAGCGCATCCAGCATGTCCTGCACGCCAACCCGATCCTCGGCCCGCTCGCGGTGCTGGTGCTGGCGATCATCGTGTTCTCGATCGTCAGCGGCCGGTTTCTCTCGGCGACGAACCTCGGGCTCGTGCTCGCCCAGGTCACCGTCATCGCGGTGCTGGCACTGGGGCAGACCTTGATCATCTTCACCGCGGGCATCGACCTCTCGGCCGGCGCGATCGCGGTGTTCTCCTCGATCCTGATGGCGAACATCGCCACCGACCTCGGGGTTCCCGGGGCGCTCGCGCTGATCATCGGCCTCGTGCTCGGCACGGCGATGGGGGCGATCAACGGCCTGCTCGTCACGCGGCTGAAGCTGCCGCCGTTCATCGTCACGCTCGGCACGCTGAGCATCTTCTTCTCGCTCAACTCGGTGGTGTCGCAGAGCGAGACCGTGCGTGGCACGGACATGCCATCGATCATGACCTGGACGGGCAACACGTTCGGCATCGGCGGCTTCCGCATCACCTACGGCTCGATCATCATGCTGCTGCTCTTCGCCGTGTTCTGGTACGCGCTGGCCAACACCGCGTGGGGCCGGCACGTCTACGCCACCGGTGACGACATCGAGGCCGCACGCCTGGCCGGCATCCGCACCGGCCACGTGCTGTTCTCGGTGTACACGGTGGCCGGGCTGCTCTACGCGATCGGCGCCTGGATCCTCATGGGCCGGCTCGCCTCGGCAAGCCCCAACGTCGGGGTGGAGTACAACCTCGACTCCATCACCGCCGTGGTGCTCGGCGGCACGAGCCTGTTCGGCGGGCGCGGGCTGGTGCTCGGCACGCTGGTTGGTGCGCTCATCGTCGGTGTCTTCCGTAACGGGCTGCAGCTCGGTGGCGTCGATGTCGTGTGGCAGGGATGCGCGATCGGCCTCCTCGTGCTCATCGCGGTCTCCATCGACCAGTGGATCCGGAAGGTGAAGGCATGACCGTGGAGACCAGCGCCGTGGCGGGCTCGGGCAAGGGTCCGCGGCGCGAACCGGTGTTGCAGGCGAAAGGCCTGGTCAAGCGGTACGGAATGGTCACAGCCATCGCCAGCGGTGACCTCGAGCTGTACCCCCGGGAGATCCTCGCGGTGATCGGTGACAACGGCGCGGGCAAGACCAGCCTCATCAAGGCGCTGTGCGGGGCGATCATCCCCGACAGCGGAGAGATCTTCCTCGACGGCAAGCTGGTGCACTTCAAGACGCCGATGGACGCCCGCCGGGCAGGCATCGAGACCGTGTACCAGTCGCTGGCCGTCTCGCCGGGGCTCGACATCGCCGACAACCTCTTCCTCGGCCGGGAGGTCCGCAAGCCCGGCATCCTCGGCTCGGTGTTCCGCATGCTGGATCGCAAGAAGATGCGGGAAGAGGCCGAACGACACATGAGCGAGCTGGGGATCGCCACGCTGCAGAACATCGGACAGGCCGTGGAGAGCCTGTCCGGCGGGCAGCGGCAGGGTGTGGCCGTGGCCCGCTCGGCGGCGTTCGGGAGCAAGGTCATGATCCTGGACGAGCCGACCGCAGCCCTCGGGGTCAAAGAGAGCAACCGCGTGCTGCAGCTCGTCCGCGACGTGCGTGACCGCGGCCTGCCGGTGATCCTGATCAGCCACAACATGCCGCACGTGTTCGAGATCGCCGACCGGATCCACATTCAGCGACTCGGCAGGCGCGCCACGGTGATCACCCCGCGGTCGCACACGATGTCGGAGGCGGTGGCGTTCATGACGGGGGCCGCGGAGCCACCACCACCAGTGGCCTGATGCCCCGTGCGCGGATACGAGCTCCCGCACTCGTATCCGCGCACGCCACGGGTCAGTCGTAGATGCCCGTGACCCACCACCCCCCTTCGCGGGCGAGCAACAGGAGCGCGACGCCGCCGTCCACGGCGATCTGCACCCTGCTGCCCGCCGCTGCATCGGCCACCCACCACCGCTGGCGCAACGGCCAGGGGCCCGCCCATCCCTGCACCACCTGCGGGGTCCCGTCGTCCACCACGAGGTGATGCGGCGGCGCTGACAACAAGTCCGGCGCGGTGAGCCGCACCGGCCTCCCCGTGGCGTCGACCAGCGCCGCGGGAAGAGGCTGCGGGGGCACGGTTGCCGGCGACGGGGCGGGCAACCGCCCCGGCCAGGACGGCGGTGGGTCGGGAACCGCGGGACGGCCGGTGCTGCGCCGCGGGGCGGGGACCCGACGTCGCCGGTTGGTGGTGCGCCCCTTCCCCTCCTCGGCGGCCACGTCGCCAGCAGAGACCCGCCCGGTGAGCCGCACCATGTCCTCCGGCCATCCCGCCGGCGCCGCGGAACGCCAGGAGTCGGAGACGGCACCGACATCCTGCGTCGGATCCGCGGTCCCGACGTCCGCGCCGGCAGCAGGCGTTGCTCCACGCGCCTCCCCCACGTCTACCCGCGGTGCCGGCCCCCCTCGCGCCGGGCCCGTCCCCCGCACGCCCGCCTGTGGCCCTCGAGCGGCGGCGGCCGGGGACGCCGGACCTGCCCCGCCGACCTCGCCGGTGGACAGGGGCGGCGACGACATCGACATCGGCCCGGAGTCGAGCTTCCGATCGTCGCCCCATGGCACCAGCCGAACCTGCTCCGCAGGATCCCGCCCACCCACCAGCACCGCGGTGAACACCGATTCCGGCCCCAGGAGCGCCTGTACCCGCACCAGCGCCCGTCCGGCCCGCTCGTCGGCCTCCCCGACGTCACCCCACAACCCGAGCTGCAGCGCCCCGGCGGTGACCGTCTCCTCCGGCACCAGCCGCAACCGGCACACCGCACCCGGCCCGTCGGCGCTCGTGGTGCGTGAGCGCGTGAGCCAGGCGTCGAGCTGCCAGCGCACCCGGTCGACGGTGCCGGACGGGGTGAGCGGCTCGGCGCAGCGCCAGATCCGGTGCAGCTCCTCCCCCGACACGGTGCGAGCGGCGACGCCCAGCCGCGTGCAGGAGAGCCCGTGCCCGGCCAGTGCGCGGTGCAGCCGCTCGGCCAGACCGCGGGCGGCGAACGCCGCGGCATCGACGCGGTCGACGGGTGGGTCCAGCTCGACCTCCACCGCAAGCTCCTCCGGCGGTGTGCGCCGCACCGGAGGACGGGGGTCGAGCCCGCGGGCGAGCCGGTGGCAGAGCACGGCGTCGGCACCGAACCGGGAAGCGACGTCCTCGGCGTCGAGCTCCGCGAGGGCCCCCAGGCTGCGCAACCCGAGCCGGCGCAGCAGCCCGACCAGTTCGGAGCGGTCGACGTCGGGCTCGCGGTCCAGCTCCTCGACGCCGAGCGGGGCGAGGAACGCGGGGGTGTCGCCGGGCGCGACAGCCAAGCCGCGGCGCGCCGCGAGCACCGCGGCGAACAGCCCGTCGGCCACGCCCACCTGGCACTCCACGCCGGTGCGGGCGGCAACCTGGTCGACCAGCTTCTCCGCGGCCGCCTGCTCGCCCCCGAACCACCCGACCGGACCCTGCGCCGCCAGTGCCACCAGCCCCGGCCGCACGACCTCCACCCCCGGTGCGAGCTCCTCGGCCGCGGCCACGACCGGTTCGAAAGCCCGGGCGTCACGGTCGGGGTCGCGCTCCAGCACGACCAGCTCCGGGCATCGGGCCTGCGCCTCCCGCCGTCGCAGGCCACGGCGCACCCCGCGGGCGCGGGCGATCGCCGAGCAGGCCAGCACCCGGTTGGCCACGATCACAGCGGCCGGCCGGTGCGAAGGGACATGGGCGGCCATGGCCGCGGCCGTGACCGGCCAGTCGGGGGACCACAGCGCAAGCACCCGCACGACGGACGCGCTCACGACGGGTGCCTGCTGCAGTGAGGGAGCAGGCCACCGCGCCTTGTCCCACCCGCGCCGGTCATCCCGCCGCTCGCTCATCCTCGACTGTGGTGACCGCGGCCGGCCGCGCGACGTTCTGCCCGACGTCCGCCACCGCACTACCCGGCGCCGGCAGCAGCAGCGGTGCCGGACGCGTCCCCGGTGCGACGGTCCGCCCCCGAAGCTGCACCTCGACCCGACGGGAACGCAGCCTGCCCGCACCGGCATCCAGCCCTCGCCACTGCACGTCGCTGCAGCTCAGCTCCATGTCTGCGCCCGGCCAGGAACCGAGCGCCAGCAGCACCGTGCCCCGCTGCCGGGCCCTGGCCGCCAGCCGTTGCCGGTCGGCGGCGCGCACACCGGCCCTGGCCGCACCCGAGACCGCGACGACGTCCATCCCGTCCAGCAGCGCGATCGTGACCGCCAGCAGATCAGCGCCCGGCTCCGGCACCAGCGCCAGCCGCTCCAGTTGCACTCCCGCCTCGGCGGCGGCCAGGAGCCCGAGCCCCGGCCTGCCGACCACCCCCACCCACGCCCCGCCCGCGGAGGCCTCGGCGAGCAGCGCGAACAGCAGTGAAGTGGCGCCAGGAACGGCGGGGAGCGCGACCGTGGAGCCTCGCCGCAGCCCGCCGGCGGGCAGGAGCCGGGCCAGCGGTTCGGCCACCGGCAGCACCGCACCGTCCGACTCGGTGACGGGCGCAGGCCGAACACTCTCCGAACGCCCCTCCAGGCGACGCAGCAGACCCCGGGCGAGCTCCAGCCTGCTCCCGTGATCAGGCCGGGGAGCCCGCGCCGTCGTGACGGTGGCCACAGCATCAGGCACACATGCCTCCCCAGGGTCACGCCGCGGGGAAGTCGGCGATCATCGTCGAACGTACGTTCGAAGCTTAGTCGTTCTCCCTGGTCACGCTCAACCCCAACCCCCACAGCTCACCCGTTGGGTAGACCCCGCCACCCGGCGAGTCGCCCGTTCCCCACCCGCGAGTCGCCCCGTTCCCGGGCGCAAGTCGCCGCCGGCGCCGATTCACCCCCACGTGTAGATACGGAAAACAGCTGGCCCTCGCCGATAACGTCGTCTGCGTGGGTTACGGCTCCTTCACAAGGCTGCGCCGCGTCTCTCGGACGCCGCGCCGCTGACTCTCTGCCCCGCCAACCGGGGCTGCTCCGCCGCGCGCCGTCCGATCCGGATCCCATCCCGATCGACGCGAAGCGCAGGTCACCCATGCCCTCCTCCACCCATCACCGTTTCACCAGCGGCCGCCATGAGCTCGGCCAGAATTTCCTCGCCGACCGGCGCGTAGCCGCCCGCATCGCCGACCTGGTGCCGCCGGGCGCGATCCTCGAGCTCGGCCCGGGCGACGGAGCCTTGACGCGCCATCTAGCCGCCCGTCCGGGTTTGGTCACCGCAGTCGAGCTGGACCCTGTACGGGTTGCCGCCCTCCGCCGTTCTCTCGGTCACCGCGTCCACGTCGTCCACGACGACATGCTGCGATTCCGCCTCGACGGCGAGCACCACATCGTGTCCAACGTGCCCTTCGGCATCACCACCCCCCTTCTGCGCCACCTCCTCGCGCAACGGGACTGGATCAGCGCCGTGCTGCTGCTTCAGTGGGAGGTCGCACGCAAGCGCGCCGCGGTGGGCGGCACGACTCTGCTCACCGCAAGCTGGTGGCCGTGGTACGAGTTCGGGCTCGCCGGACGAGTGCCTGCCGCCGCATTCCGGCCACGTCCCGGGGTGGATGGCGGGATCCTCGTCGTCACACGCCGGAACCGCGCGCTGGTTGCGCGGGCGGACCGCGCTCGCTATCAGCAGCTGGTCCGGAGAACGTTCAGCGGCGACCGGCTGGTAACGACCCTGCGGCGGGCACACCCTGCGATCCGGACCTGGCTTGCGAGGAACGGGCTGGGCACCTCGACGCGGCCACGCGACCTCACCGTCCAGCACTGGGTGTCGCTCTTCGGGAGCATGCCACGCTCCTGACCTCAGGCCGGCACCGCTCCGCACACGATTCGGGCGACTCCTGGCCCGAATTCGGGCGACTCGCGCTCGAAACCCGGGCGACTCGCGCGAGTCTCACAGACTCACGCCCGAAACCCGGGCGACTCGCGCGCCAAAATCGGGCGACTCGCGGGCGCAATCCCGGCGACTCGCGCCCGGGAAGCGGGCGACTCGCGGGCGGCTCGCGGGGCCGTTAGTGGGCGAAGTGGCGCGTGCCCGTCAGGTAGAGAGCGACGCCGGCCTTGGCCGCCGCCTCCGTCGACAGGTTGTCGCGTACGGAGCCGC
>DASYES010000208.1:0-7932 GCA_036498885.1 Pseudonocardia sp. | reverse complement strand
CACCGCGTAGTAGCGGGCCGCGTGGTCGGGGTCCGACACGGTGAGGGCCACGCGCGGGTCGCGTTCGATGTTCCTGATCTTCTGGAATCCCCGCACGCTGTTGATCAGCACGTGCTTGCCGTCCGTGTCGACCCAGGTCTGGGTCAGCTGCGGCGACCCGTCGGGCATCGTGGTGGCGAGGTAGCAGGGGCTCGGGCGCTGCAGCAGATCGAGCAGGCCGTCGGGAATGTCCACCGCCCGCATCGTTCTCGGTCGTGGTACTCGCGGCGGCAGTGGGTCAGACGCGCGCGCGTCAGACGCGCGCGCGTTCGAGCTCCGCGCCTGCCGCGCGCTCGGTGGCTTCCAGCAGCGCGACCACGTCGCCGGACGTGCGCCGCGGCTCGTCGTTCCAGCGCGTGAGGTCCCGGACCTGCGCCGAGCGGATGGGCGGGGCCGGACACCAGCGGATCGGCTCGCGGTCGTCGCCGTAGAGCGTGTGCCAGGTCAGGTCCAGCGCCCGCTGCACGGGTTGGGACCGCACCGCGGCGAGGCCGCCACCCGCGTGCACGATCGCCCCGACCAGGCAGGCCCCGGTGATCGGCCGACCACCGATGCTCCGCAGGTTGCCGGCGTTGATCGTCTGCTGGTGGCCCTGCGTGTCGCGGTAGGTGAACCAGCCGTGCTGCACCCAGCCGGACGCGATCACCGCCCGGGCGTCGCCGATGAGAGCCCTGATCCGGTGGAGCTCGGCCAGGTGCGCGGCGAGCCGGTCCTGGCGGGCGAGGCGCTGCCGCTCCCGACGACGTTCCCGCCAGCGGAGCCGAACTCCGGTGGGGCGTTCCTGCCGGGGCGGTGCGGTACGCAGTTCCATTGTCACGGCGATTCCTCCCGGGCTCATGCAGGCCGGGCCTACGACGACGGTCCATGGCAGGTTACGTCTCCCACGCCGACCTCGTGGTTCATGAGCCCGCCCCGCGGGGACGACGAGCCGCCGCGATCAGGCCGCGAGCGGCTCCGGCGCGAACAGCACCGCGTTCGGGCGTGCGCCGTGCCGCATACCGATCACCACATCCCCGGCGGGGAGGCCCGGAGTCATGTGGCGCGCCAGGACTCCCGCCGCCGCACAGTCGACCATGAACAGGCTGAGCACGAACGGCACGCGTCTGGTGACCTGCTGTCCGGACTCCCGATCGCGGAAGGGCATCGCGATGCGGCCGCATTCCACGCGGCGCTGGAGGACCAGCGGCGACTCGCGCGCCGCCTCTGCAACGGCGGACTGCCAGTGCTGCGCCGAGATCTGGTTTCCGAAGATCACATCGTTACCGGACTGGCCGACGGCCGGCTTCGCGACCAGTTGGTCCCGCTCGCCGGCGGCCATGCGCAGCAGGCTCCTCTCCACCTCCGGATCCCCGTCCAGACCGAGGCACACGGTCCACGGAACGTGGGCACGCACCAGTGCGCGATCAGCTGGGCCGAGCACGCCGTCGGCACAGTCCTCGCGCAGCCAGGACAGCACCGCCTTCGACGAGACCAGCGTTGACTCCGGGCGAGGGAACAGCTGGACGGTCCCGGCACGGTCCGCGGCACACAGCGCGGCGAGCCCGCCGCCGTCCTCGATGATGCGATCGCTGCCGTACCACCGGAGCAGCACGACATCGAGCGGCACCTCGGAGGCGAGCAGGCGGCCTGCGGCATCGAGGCTCAGGTCGACGAGGTCTGCCTGAAACACCTCGAAGCCCAGCTGCTGGGCACCGGCCACGATGAGTGGCTTGATCCTGTCCCGGCGCTGACGTGCGCCGGTGCTGTCGATCACCGAATGAGTCGGTATGAGCAACCGGCCCGATCTGCCGTGCCCGCTCCCGACCCGCAGCGTGCGGTTCAGCGCCTCGCACCGCGCGGCCACCGTGGAGGGTGGCGTACGCAGGCCGCTCTCCGGGCACAACCCGACGTAGGCGTCCGCGAGCCAGCACGCCACCGCGTCGCCACCGAGCCGCGAACTGATGTTGAACTCGAGAAAGCGCGGCCTTCCCTTCTCGATCAGGATGTCGGGACGGGCGTATCGGTTGAGTTCTGCCGGCACGAGCGGGCGGTCAGGATCCATCACAGGGATGTGATGGGGAAATCGAAGTACTCGATGCAGTTCACCCAGCGTCGAGGCACGGCGACAGCACGCTTCCACGGCCAGGCGCAACAGCCGGGACGCGATGGACTCGAGGCCCCGGTAGGCCCGTTCTCGAATGACCATCGGCCGGAGTGGTTCCCAGCGCCGGCCGGGCCAGCCCTCGCGCCCGTAGGGCCCCCATTCGGCCGAGGTCATCCGGCGCTCGATGAACTCTCGGCGGAGCTCTTCGGGTAGCTCATCCCAGACATCCTCGATGACCAGGTCGATACGATCGTTATCGGCCATTCCCCGATTTTCCACCAGGAACGCGTGTTACGTCGGTTCAGAACCGTGCAGTGCGGCGGGTGCTGCACGGCCGGCGAACGGTACCCGCGCCCCGGTCCGACGGAGAAGTCGTAGCTTCGTGCTCATGACGCACCCCGCAACCCGCACGCCCGCGGTCGCCTACCTGCACAGCCGTGCGATCGACGCGCCGGACGCACTGATCGACGTCGAGATCGACGTCCCGGCGCCCGGCCCGCACGACCTGCTCGTCGAGGTGCGCGCCGTGTCGGTCAATCCGGTCGATGTGAAGGTCCGTGCCGCGGCGGACCCGGGCGGTACTCCGAAGGTCCTCGGGTACGACGCCGCCGGCGTCGTGGTCGCCACCGGCGACGCGGTCACCGCCTTCTCCGTCGGCGACGAGGTCTACTACGCAGGCTCCATCGCCCGGCCCGGCAGCGACGCGAAGCTGCAGCTCGTGGATGAGCGGATCACCGGGCGCAAGCCGAAGAGCCTCGACTTCGCCGAGGCCGCGGCCCTGCCGCTGACCACGATCACGGCATGGGAGACGCTCTTCGACAAGCTCCGCTTCACCCCGGAGAGCCACGGCACGCTGCTTGTCATGGCCGCGGCCGGCGGGGTGGGCTCGATGGTGGTGCAGCTCGCCCGCCGCCGCACCCAGCTCACCGTGATCGGCACGGCGTCCCGTCCGGAGTCGGTCGCGTGGGTCCGTGAGATGGGCGCCCACCACGTCGTGAACCACCACCACCTGCGCGACGAGCTCCGCGAGGTCGCTCCCGACGGGGTGGACGCGATCTTCTCGCCGTTCTCGGCGGGCAACGTCGAGACCTACGCAGAGATCCTTCGCCCGCGTGGCGAGATCGTCGCCATCGACGAGCCGGAGGGGCTCGACCTGCTCCCGCTCAAGGACAAGAGCCAGACCTGGCACTGGGAGTTCATGTTCACGCGTCCTCTCGTCGAGCCCGAGAGCACCTACCAGCGGGAGCTGCTCGACGAGGTCGCCCGCCTGATCGACGATGGCGTGCTGCGTACGACCCTGACCAGCCGGATGAGGCCGCTGAACGCCGAGACGCTGCGCGCGGCACACCGGCAGCTGGAGACCTCGGCCAGCATCGGCAAGCTCGTGCTCGACGTCTCCTGACCGTCACCGCGCGGCCGCGCGGGCGCGATGCCGAGCTGGGCACGGTGCTGAGCGCGTGCGCCACGAACAGCAGGGCCGGGCGGCGCTCGACGTGGTGCTCGACGCCGCGGCGGAGCAGGCACGCACGCTGGGCGCAACCGACGCGACGCCTTCGCTGCGCGCGAGTCGCAGCAGAGGCGCGCTCGTCCACCAGGTCCGCCCCGCCGCGCCGCTCGTCCGGCACGGCTTCGGTGCCCTATCCGACAGCCACTGTCGGAAGGGCGAGCCCGGCTGCCGGTATCGCCGACATCACCGCGTCGGGCATGTCCCGGTGGAGCCGTTCGAGCCCGATCTGCGCGCGCCGCACCCGTTCGCGGCCCAGGGCGATCGTGACCGCGTCGAGGTGCGTGCCGCTGGGGTAGATCACCGGGGTGTTCGCGAGCCCGAACTTGAGGTACACCGGCGCGGCGACCCGCACGATGTCGGCGATCTCCGCGTGCCGGACGAACCCGCCGAGGTCGTTCGGCGACTCGATGTAGACGTCCAGCGGGATGTCGACGGCCGCGCGGACAGCGGCGAGCTCGCCGAGCGTCATGTCGGTGGGCACGTTGTACGTGTCGGCGCCCAGCCGCTCGGCCAGCCGGATCGCGGCCGGGTTCGACAGCCCCATCTGCACGCTGATCTTGAACTGCAGATCGGCGGGGAACTCTCCGGCCGTGCGGAGCGCCGCCGCGGTCTCCAGCACCCCGAGGTCAGTGACCAGCACGCTCCGCACGCCCGCGTCGACCGCCCGCGCGATGTCCTCGAGCACGTGCACGAGCTGCTCGGTGCCCCGGGCCTGTGCGCCCAGCGCCGCGCCACCAGGTGCGTGCGATGCCGCGGACGCCGCGCCCCAGCCGGTGAGCGGCCGGGCGAACAGGCTCAGCTCCACAGGGCGGCGGGCCGCGGTGGCCGCCATCCGTTCCAGCTCGGCGTCGGTGAGCAGCAGCGCACCGCTGCCCTGCGACACCCGGTGCACCGGCACTCCGCGGGCGTCGGCCTCCTCCAACACCGCGTCCAGCACGTCCGGACCTTCGGTGCTCGGGATCTCCACCCGGCACTGCGCTCCGTCCGGGAAGCGCTTGGTGCTCTCGGGCACGCCGTGGTCGGACCGGGCGAACCCCCGTTCGACCAGTGCCTCGCGGATGCTTCGCTCCACTCCCGCTCCCCTCACTCGCCCTGGCCGAGCCGCAGCACGCTCCACGACACCGGGGGCAGCTGCACCCGCAGCCGCCCGTCGGTCAGCTCGGCGGTTCCGTTCGGCCGGGGCACCACCCGGTCCGGCTGCGCGGCCGTGTTGGTCGCGGCCCGGTCGTCGTCCGAGAGCGTGAGCGCCTCCCGCACCGCCGACACCGGGAGCCCTCGCACGTCCACCTCCAGTACAAGCGGCTCGTCCTGGTGCCGGTTGACCGCGAACACGGTCGCCTCGTGGGAATCTTCGTCCCACGTCGCGACGGCGTCGAGTACCGGGACGTCCCCGAACCGGGCCGTCTCGTACCGCGGGGACGCCGGCTCGACTCGCAGCACCTCACCGCGCGCATGCCGGGAGGTCAGGGCGAACGGGTGGAAGATCGTCTGCCGCCAGGCCGGGCCGCCGGGCTCGGTCATGATCGGCGCGATGACGTTCACCAGCTGCGCCTGCGCCGCTGACGTCACGCGGTCGCTGTGGCGCAGCAGCGAGATCAGGAGGCTCCCGACGACCACGGCGTCGGTCACGTCGTACTGGTCCTCCAGCTGCCGCGGGGCCACGGGCCAGTCCTCGGGCACGGGCGTGCCCGTGAACCTGCTCTGGTACCAGACGTTCCACTCGTCGAACGACAGCATGATCTTCTTCGGCGACCGCAGCTTCGCTCCGATGTGGTCAGCCGTCACCACCACCGCCTCGATCATGCGGTCCATGTCCACGTTGGACGCGAGGAAGCTGCCGATGTCGCCGTCGAGCGGCTCGTAGTAGGCGTGCAGCGAGACGAAGTCGACCTGGTCGTAGGTCTCGGCGAGGACCTCGGCCTCCCACGCGGCGAACGTCGGCATCCGCGAGTTGGAGCTGCCGCAGGCGACGAGCTCCAGGTTGCGGTCCATCATCCGCATCGCGCGGGCGGTCTCGGCGGCGAGGCGGCCGTACTCGGCGGCCGTCTTGTGCCCGACCTGCCACGGGCCGTCCATCTCGTTGCCCAGGCACCACATCCGGATCCCGTGCGGTTCCTTGGAACCGTTCTCCACTCGCTGGTCGGCAAGCGCCGTTCCCGCGGGGAGGTTCGCGTACTCGAGGATGTCGAGCGCCTCGGCGACGCCACGGGTGCCGAGGTTGATCGCGAGCATCGGCTCGACGTCGGCCTTGCGGGTCCAGCGCACGAACTCGTCGAGCCCCACGGTGTTGGGCTCGGTGGTGTGCCAGGCCAGGTCTCGCCGTCGCGGTCGCTGCTCCAGCGGGCCGACGCCGTCCTCCCAGCGGTAGCCGGAGACGAAGTTGCCCCCCGGATAGCGGACGGTCGAGACGCCGAGCTCGCGCGTCAACGCAAGGACGTCGCCGCGGAAGCCGTCGGTGTCGGCGGTGGGATGGCCGGGCTCGTGGATGCCGGTGTAGACGCAGCGCCCGAGGTGCTCGACGAACGAGCCGAAGGTGCGCCGGCTGACCGGCGCGACACGGAAGGCCGGGTCAAGGGTCGCGGAGGCGTGGAGCACGAGGTCTTCTCTCCCAGGGTCGACGAAGCGGTCATTCCTTGGGGCCTGCGCTGCCCACGCCGCGGATCACCTGGCGCTGGAAGAGCACGTAGATGATCGGCAGTGGGAGCCCTCCCAGCAGCGCCAGTGCCATGACTTGCGCGTACTGGAGCTGGAACGTGGTCTGCCCGGCCAGCAGGCCCAGCGGCAGGGTCATGAGATCCGGGTCGGTGGTCGTCACGAACGGCAGCAGGAAGTTGTTCCACGTGGTGATGAAGGTGAAGATCGCGACGGCAGTGAGCACCGGCATCGACATCGGAACGATGATCGTGAGGAAGATCCGCAGCCGGCTCGCCCCGTCGATCTGCGCGGCCTCCTCGTACTCGCGCGGGATGCCGTCGAAGAACTTCTTCAGGATGAACACCATCGCGGGCGCCACGAGCTGCGGGAGGATCATCGCGAAGTAGGTGTCGACGAGCCCGAGCGTGTCGAGCTCGTCGAACAGCGGGATGATCAGCACCTGCGACGGCACCACGATGGCGGCGACGACCGGTGCGAAGAGCCAGCGCCTGCCGCGGAACTCGGTGCGCGAGAACCCGTAGGCGGCCAGGGAACACAGCACCAGCACACCGGCCGTCACGGACACCGACACGAGAGTGCTGTTCAGGAACCAGCGCAGGAGACCGCTGTTGCCGAACGCGGCTGAGTACCGCGATCGCGGCGCCTGCCGCCGTCAGGAACCGACGGCGCGACAGGGCCGGCCGGACGTACTGGTCCATTACAGTGATCTCCTCGACGATGAGGTCGGTCACGACAGGCGAAGCGGTCAGAGCGCTCCGGCGAGCCGGTAGTAGGCCTGGTTCCAGCGCAGCTCGCGGGCGAAACGGCGGGGTGTGGTCTCGGCGTCGATCACGACGAGCTCGGTGCGCGCCAGTTCGGCGAGGTCGTCCAGCTCCTCGACACCGAGGGCGGTGGAGAGCACGGTGTGGTGCGGGCCGCCCGCCATGATCCACGTCTCTGCCGACGTCCGGAGGTCCGGCGCGGGCTCCCACACCGCACGGGCGACGGGCAGCTTGGGCAGCGGCTCGTCGGCCGGCACGACCTCGATCGCGTTGGCCACCAGGCGGAACCGGTCGCCCATGTCCGACATGCCGATGACGACCCCGGCGCCGGGTGCGGCGTCGAACACCATGCGCACCGGGTCCTCCCGGCCGCCGATCCCGAGCGGGTGGATCTCCACCCGCGGCCGGTCGGCGGCGACGGACGGGCAGACCTCCAGCATGTGCGCCCCGAGCACCTTCGGCCGTCCAGGGCCGAGGTGGTAGGTGTAGTCCTCCATGAACGAGGTGCCGCCGGGCAGCCCGCCCGCCGCGACCTTGAGCGTGCGCAGCAGCATCGCGGTCTTCCAGTCGCCCTCCCCCGCGAAGCCGTAGCCGTCGGCCATCAGCCGCTGCACGGCGAGCCCGGGAAGCTGGCGCAGGGCGCCGAGGTCCTCGAAGTTCGTGGTGAACGCCATCGCCCCCGACGCCGCCAGCAGCTCGCGAAGGCCCAGCTCGATCCGCGCGGAGTAACGCAGCGAGTCGTGCCGGTCGCCGCCGGCGCGCAGCTCCGGCACCACCTCGTAGCGGTCCTCGTACTCCGCCACCAGCTTGTCGACGTCGGCGTCGAGGCTCGCGTGCACGGCGTCGGCGAGGTCGGTGACGGCATAGCCGTTGACCGTGACGCCCCA